>NZ_JADGMN010000008.1:0-141072 GCF_020662285.1 Clostridioides sp. ES-S-0108-01
TTAGCAATTCAAGTAGTATTGGATAGGTTCTATCCTATCTCTACATATAAGTTTCCCTATATGCTGACTATTTTAGCTACTAACTCATGACTAAAGTCACGAGTGTGCGTAGCTATTTTTTAATCAAACTTATTTACAAGAATCATTCTAAATCATAAATATAAGGATTTTATAAGAATTAAAAAATTATAAAAAAAAGATGTGTGTAAATACACATCTTCTTTATCTTAACTCTATTAATTTTCCATTGTAGTATATCTCTACTTCTTCAATCCAAATACTATTATCTTCTTCTTGGATGACATTTTTAATAATATTATTTATAGTATATATTATATTTTGTTCATTCAAATAATCATCCTTCCAAGAAACTCTACTTTTTTCATCTGGTTCTATCAAGTTTATTTTAACGAGATTGTCTTTTTCCTTAACTTCTACTTCCATGTCTAAACCATTAAAATACTCATTTGATAATGTGTCTAAGATTAATCGCAGTTTATCTTTAAGTGTACTTTCTTCATCAATCTGTAAGTACTTTACTATCTTATCATCCTTTGAAATTATCTCTATGGGTATTTTAGTAGTCTTCTTAGAATTAATCATTTTACTAGTTGTTTCTTCTTTGGCATCCTCATCCTTCTTTACAACTGCTGATTCTTTAGAATCAACTAGCTCAACTGCGCTGATGCTATAATCCATACATGCTGTACTCAATAAAGTAGTAGCAATTATTAAAAAACTTACTGCTATTTTATTCATAAGTATCCCTCTCCTAATTCTCTTTCGATACTTATTATACCATAGTATAGATTATATTTTTATACTTTTAAATCAATTTATAAATTATTATAGTAAATTATTTACAATTCTAATCTATTTGAATTTATTTTTATAGTATACTCTTTTTCTAAATTCGACAGATTTTTATTCAAAAGCCCTTTTATTTCCCTTATATTTCTGTACTTGTTGCTATGTCCTTCACTATGTTCATAATCATAGGAATCATTGTTATATTCTTCATCATTATTAAATTCTTCAATTACCTCTTTTGACTTTATATCACAATTAAATTTATACTTATTTACTGGTATATCAAGGCTTACCTTAGAATTTGGAACTTCTATATACAAATACTTAGCAATTGGTATGTTAGAGTACAAATTAAATTCACTATCATAATTTGAGCTTCTACCTATTTTCTCTTTTATATTTACATTTTCAGGTATATACTCTTCTAGATTATTTATAAATACATCTTCATAATCTGAAGATATATCCAATGACTCTGATTCTATATTTACATTTTTAACACCTAAAATCGACTTTGTTGACAAACTAAGATTGCTATTAGATATTAAGTTTAAGTTTTCTAGTCTATTTACTTTGTTTTCTGTTATAGCTCTACTAAAACTTCCATAAGAAGTTTTATATGTTATATTATTTGAAGCTACATTATCATATACAAATAAGTACGAACTTATACTTGATGCATTTATGTCTACATTATTTGGTACATATATTATAAGCTCTCTATAATCATGTGAAAACATACTATTTATAGATGTATTTAATAATTGGTCGAAATTTTTAATCTTTTTAATTTTATTTTCAGATTTCCTTTCGCCTTTTACAACTAAAGTCTTATCTTGTAAAGTTACACTGTATTTGTAAAATTCATTATTCCCTCTTGTAGTCACACGCACATCTTCACTTGAACTTTTCTTTATCATAACATTTATATTGTCAACAGATACATCTAACTTGTCAATATTTACTTTTTCTTGATAAAGTTTATTTTCTTTTTTTAATTCAATTTCCTTCTCTAGCCCAAAGTTTATTAAGCTTGGCATAACTAAAATCCCTGACCATGTTGTTCCAATTATGCCTATTACCAATAAAACTGTAGCAAATATGGCAAGTTTCTTATTCATGTTTATCTTCTCCTTTCTTATCATCTATATCTTCAAAGTCTTTATACATCGCCTCAAAATTTATACTATCATCACTATAGTCATCAGTTTCTTTGATACTGTCTTCTTTCATATTGTAGTGGTCATCACTATATAAATCTTCATTAATATTTTTATTCAAATCTTCATCATTTAAAGTATCTTTATTTCTTTTTTCCATCTTTTCATTTGCATTTATATAAATGTTTTTTCTCTTTATCCAGTTTATATAACTGCCTAGTAATTGTTTACCTAGTTTTATAACGAACAACAAAATTTGCCATGCTAGTATCTCAATCCCTATAAATGCTATAGTTGCAAAGATACAAAACATCGCAACATCTGGAACCATTGATATAAATTTAATCACAAATGGAATTGATATAACAAAGGCAATTAATGTGCAAACTAATCCAATAGCAACTGATATAACAGTACATATAAATGCAAATGCTGGAACAATCAATAATAAAGATAATACTACTAATAATGCCTTTATAACTTGTCTAGATAAGCCTCCAACACCTTCTTCTATACTTGGTGTAAGCTTATCATTTATATTTTCTTTTGATTTATTGTACTTTTCCTTAGCTTCATCCTTTAAGACAGAATAACCCTTTTTCATATCCGATTTAAACTTACTAAATTTATCATTTAAAACATCTGTATTTATTATTTTTTCCTCTTCAATGTTTTTTTCTTTAGTCTGTAAGATAAGCTCTTTGGCTATAGATTTTGGTGAACCAAGTGATGCTATTATCTCCATATCACTCTTTCCCTCTATAAGACCATCTACGAAATACTCTTCATAATCTCTCAATATATCATTAACTTCGCTCTCAGAAAAATCTTTTTTTAGATAATCCTTTAAAATTTCAAGAAACTCAGTTTTATTCAAGTTCATTACCTCCCTCATCTTCACTTATTAAAATCTCAACAGCCTTTACAAATTCTCTCCACTCTTCCATCAGATTGGATAAATTCTCTTTTCCTAGTGAAGTTATTCTATAGTATTTTCTAGCAGGACCTTCATTAGATTCTAGTATATATGTTTCGAAATACAAATCTTTTGTAAGTCTTCTTAGAATAGGATATATTGTTCCTTCATTTACATCTATTACTTTAGAGATGTTATGTACTATCTCATATCCATACATATCTTTCTTAGATATGAGAGCAAGTACACAAATTTCTAAAACACCCTTTCTAAATTGTGTGTTCATATACTCCATCCTTTCTTTAAATACACAGTATTGTGTTTTACAAGGTACTATGTTAAAACTTCTTATATCCTCATAATAACACAGTACTATGTTCTGCACAATAGTTATTTTTAAATATTCTTGTTGATTAAATCCTTCTATAAATGTATAATACTCTAATCAGATATATTTTATGAAAGTGGTGATAAATTGGCTAAAATGAAAGATGATAAAACAATATTAATCTTAACTGCTCAATTTGGTGCTGGACATATAAGTGCTGCAAAAGCAGTCAAAGAATGTATTATTGAAAAATATAGTAACTATAATGTTGTTATACAAAACTTTATAAATGCAAGTATTCCCATGATGAATAAGCCTATGGTAAAACTTTATGAAAACAATACAAAATATACTCCTGGATTATATAATTACTATTATTACTTTAAGAAATCGTTTGATTCAAGACATGATTTATCTCATAAATTATATACACCTAAACTTTCTGAGTATATTGCTGATATAAATCCAGATTTGATTATCTCTACATTTCCACTAGCTGCTGCTTGTGTAAACAACTTTAAGATAAAGAACCCTGATATAAATATACCGACACTTACAATTATAACAGATGTTGTAGATAGTATGGAATGGGTTTTTGAAAATACAGATTTGTATTTTGTTCCTTCTCCTGAAATAAAAAATAGATTTTTTCAAAAAGGAATAAATCCAGACTCCATAAAGGTTACTGGCGTTCCTGTAGATAAAAGATTTCAAATTGAAAGTAAAGAACTCTGTCTTGATAAATATAGATTATTACTTCTAGGTGGAGGAAGAGGTCTATTTGATATAGATGAGGATTTTATGCATTGGATAGATGAATTTATTGAAGAACATAGTGATTCTATAGAAATTACAATAGTTACTGGTAAAAACAAAAAATTATATGACAATCTAACTCATAAAAAACCTCTAAAAAATATTAAAGTACTTGGATTTGTAAACGACATGTATAATCTAATAAGAGAGTGTGACCTAATGCTAACTAAGCCTGGAGGAGCAACTATATTTGAAGCTATTCAATCACAAACTCCAGTACTCGTAAAAATGCCAAAAGTTGGACAAGAAATTGAAAATGCTAAATTTATAATAGATAAGGGTCTTGGCATGATTTATAGTGATGACCTAGACCTTAAAAACATATTTTATAAATTAGTATCAAATGAATTTGATTCTATAATAAACTTTATGAAAAAAAATTTAGAGGAATTTAAAACAGTCATTCATCCAGATAAAATTGCTGATTATATATCAGAATTAATAGATAATCATTACAGCTAAATTGTACTATTACAAAATTTCAAACATAAAACTAAGGGCAATCAAGTATGCTTTTACATTTGAGAATTTACTCATAGTACTTACTCATACTTGATTGCCTTTATCATATCAAAATCAAATTATTATCTTAGTATATATTTTTCTTATATTGCATATATAGTTGTTGTATTTCTTCCATACTTCTCTTTAACTCTATTTGTAAATCTGAGGCAGTCTGATAATCTTTATTTTCTACAGCTTCTTTCACCCTAGTAAATAGTGATTCTCTAGTTAAAGTATCCTTCATAATATTGAACTTTAAATCTGATATTGAATTCCAAACTACCTCGTCAAGTGCATCCATATTTTCTTTTGTATGTATCTTTACAATACTTCTTATCTTTTGAATTCCATCCTCTATTATTCTAGTTTTTAATTTCTTTTGCCACTTATCTATAGCTCCAATCTTAAATGACTCTATTATACTATCAGTAAATACATCGCCTTGTTTTAAAGATTTTAATTTTGAAGCATATATTTCTAAATTTTTCATATTTTCATAAACTGTAGCTGGTGGAATTCCAAATCTTGCATTTCTTTCTTCCAAACTATAATGTTCAAATACATCATTTTCATCTCTATACGCTCTATCTTTTTCTAAATAGAAACTTTCTTCACCTACATTTTTAGATAACTCTTTTTCAAGTTCTTTTGTACTAAGACCACTCTTAGCTGTTGCTTTTATACCATCCAACATCGTTTGATAACACCCTGCTATTACTAAATACGTATTGGATAAAGGGCTTGGTGACCTTAACTCGAATCTTATAGTCTTTGGATTTTTCATATCTCTTATTAAACCAACGAGTACTGACCTATTTCTTGATGGAATCTCATAACTATGCCCCAGAGATGTAACTATACATACAGGTGCTTCAAATCCAGGAACTAATCTATTAAATCCATCATTGGAAGCTGTTACAATTGGGTTTAATACCTCATAATTGTAAAGAAGTCCCATAAGAGCTCCATATCCCAATTCACTTAGATAGTCTTCTTTTAAATCTTTTGGAGCAAATAGGTTTTTTATACTTCCATCCTTTAGCTTTGCACTTACTCCTACATGTGTATGTCCACCACTTCCTGCAACTCCATGAATTGGTTTTGCTTTAAATGTAACTTCTAGTCCATGTGATGTAAATACATCTTCTATAACATCTCTTACTAATAATTCATTATCTGCTGCTTGTAATGGTGTAGAAAACTTCCAAGAAACCTCTAATTGCTCCATAGCATGGTTTGTCTTTCCATCTATACTAATAGAACTTTGTATCCCTCCAACCTCTTTGTGAGCCATCTCAGGGTTTACACCTAGTTTTTGAAGTATAATTAAACTTTGCTCTAAGCAAGTTCTTATAATACCATGAGTTCTTTTCCAGTATTGTTCTTTTAAACTTTGTGATACATATAATTTTTCCAAGTCAGCTTTATCCTCAGGAGTATTAACCCAGAACTCAAGCTCTGTAGCTGCTGTTAACATTATTTCTTCTATATCATCTACTGAATTTATTCCTATGTTATTTATTACATGTGGATATTCTCTAAATATTTCGTACATTGATTTTTTAAAATACTTATCTGCTTTTTGAAGTACTCCTCTAGAACATACTTTTTTATTATCATGTATCAAAAATGCAGGTATCTTTAATGTTCCAACAGGCAAGCCTACTTCTTCATCTATATATTCCATATTGTAATCTACATACCAATGACAACTTTTATCTGGCATTAAGTCTACTTTTGCATTATTCAATGTAGCTATATTGTAAAGCTCAACACTAGAACCATCAGTCTGTATAGCTGATTCCAAAAACTTATCTATATCTTCTAAAAATAATTCTACAGGAATCTTTTCATCTGTTGCATTTCCTCCTAAATCAACTCCCATTAAGGAAACAAATCTTATATTTTTATTACTTTTTAGAATTTCTCTTATTTCTTCATTAGTATGTTTATCTTTCTCTATTACGTATAATAGACTATCCATTTTTTCACTCTCCCATAATTTTTATGTAAATTTTATTTTGTTAAATACAAGATAAAATTCATTTTTCCTTACATTTATGAATTTTTCTTGCAAATCATTCGTGTTTTATTCGTGTTTTTATTTATATTATTATATATCAAGTACAAAAAGTTCGCAATATTTTTTATTGGAAAAAATATTATACATACAATAGTTTAACATTTTTATAAATATGGGGTATACTAAAATAAAAGTATTTTTATTTGAAAATTTTATTTTGTTTATAATATAATCTATAAATAACAGCAATAATAAAAAAATTTAGGAGATAAACTTTATGGAATACATAATTTTCGATTTGGAATTTAATCAAGGATTTGATAAAAAACTCAATAAGACTGCATCCAATGAAAAGTGTCCTTTTGAAATTATACAAATAGGAGCAATTAAATTGGATTCTAAATTTAATATAATAGATACGTTTAATAGTTATGTGAAACCTACAATTTATAAAGAAATACATCCCTTTATTAGTCGTATGACTAATATTAAATATTCTGATTTTAATAATTCACCTACCTTCCCAGAAGTTTACAACAATTTCATAAAATTTATATCATCCCAAGACCCTATATTATGTGTCTGGGGAGCAGGAGATTTAAAGGAATTATACAGGAATATCAATTACCATAAACTACCATCAAATTCCTTACCTAAGTCTTATATTAATATACAGCAACATGCATCTAAATACTTCAATAATCCAGCAGGAAAAAGTATTGGATTACAAAATGCTATTTCTATATTGGAACTTGATGAAAAAATGTCTTATCACAATGCCTTAAATGATGCATATTATACTGCTAAAGTTTTTATTAAGATATACAATCCGAGTATAGTGCCAGATATATATCTTTATACGAGCATCAAACCTAAAACTATAAGATATTCTAATAAAAAAAGAGTTGACTATGATAAGTTATTTGACGAGTTTAGGAAAATTTTAAATCGTGAATTGACTAAAGACGAAAAAAAAATCGTTAACTTAGCTTATAACATGGGAAAAACGAATCAATTTACATTAGAAAATGCTAAGCAAAGAAAAAATAAATAGGGTTGATTTAGGTTAAAAATAGGCATGTAGATTAAAAAAATATTTAGCTTTAAATTTATATCTACAGCCCAATTTTTATCCTGATTAATCTTTATTTTATCTCCAGTTCGACTGGACAATGGTCTGAACCCAATACTTCAGTGTGTATATCTGCACTTACCAATCTATCTTCTAGCTTTTTAGATGCACAAAAATAATCTATTCTCCACCCTGCATTATTTTTTCTTGCATTAAATCTATATGACCACCAACTATAGACTCCTTCTTTATCGGGATTAAAATATCTATATGTGTCTATAAACCCACTATCTAATAATTTAGAGAACTTCTCTCTTTCTTCTTTAGTAAAACCTGCATTTTTCATATTATTTTTAGGATTTTTTAAATCTATTTCTGTATGTGCAACATTCATATCTCCACACACAATCACAGGCTTATGATTGTCTAATTCAATTAAATAGTCTATAAAGTCGTCTTCCCATCTAGTTCTATATTCTAATCTTTTTAGTTCAGTTTGAGAATTTGGTGTATATACTGTAACAAAATAAAAATCTTCAAACTCTAAAGTTATAACTCTACCTTCTTTATCATGTTCTTCTATATTTATTCCATACATTACTTTTAAAGGTTCTTTTTTTGTAAATATAGCAGTACCTGAATAACCCTTTCTCTCAGCATAATTCCAATATTGAAAATAACCTGGCAAATCTAACTCTATTTGCCCTTCTTGTAATTTAGTTTCTTGTAAGCAGAATACATCTGCATCAATTTCTTTGAAAAAGTCCAAAAATCCTTTCCCAACACAAGCTCTTATTCCATTGACATTCCATGATATAAATCTCATACTATACTCCTCACCTAAACAGTAAATTTATTGTTATTCTTCATTTGATTTTATTTTAATAGTACCATACTATAATTTTATCTAAAAATTACTATTTACTTAATACCTAAAAATACATGTTTTAATCAATTTTTAATTTTTTTGTTAACTCTTCAGGGCTCATTGAAGAAACATACATGTTCGTTCCAAGTTCAAATCCTCCAAAATTATATTTTCTTGGAATTATGTGCATATGAACATTAAAATACGATTTTGTTTCAATCTTTGTTGGATGAGTGTGAATACATAAGTTAAATGGCATATATCCATTGATATTATATAGTTTCTTAAACAACTTTTCAAATATTGTAGAAAGTTCCTTTATATTATCGTCATTTAACTCGCCAAACTTTATCTTATCTTTAAGTATTATTCTTACTTCTCCACTATACTTAGTTGCATATGGTATAAGTACCAAAAAAGCTTCTCCATTATAAATAACTCTTCTATTTAAATTTATTTCATTTTCTATTAAATCATCATATAAAGAACTTTTATTGCTATCATAATACTCTTTTGAAACTAGCAACTCATTTGTAATTTCAGGGGGAATAAAAGACATAGACAATATTTGAGCATGTGGATGCATCAAAGATGCCCCTGCCTTTCTCAAGAAGTTTTTGAAAATACTAACATACTCTATTTTATCATCTTTCGACAAATCTCTAAATCTATTTCTATACATAAAAAAAACATCTTCAAATTCTTTTTGACTCATGTTATAAAAACTACGATTATGTTTATCACTCTCTATCATTACTTCATGAACACCATATACATCTCTTGCCATATCATCAATTATAGGAAATTTATTGTAGATAGATTTTACAAGCCATCCTTCTTCACCTTCTATTTCAAATAATGTATCAGTTGCATAAGTTTCATTTCCTTTGCAAAATGGACATTCTTCATCATATTCATTAGTTTCTTCATCTTCATTTGGTATATCTGCTGTATCTAAAGGTCTTTTTAACCTATCAGTAGCAAATATAACAACATCATTGGTAATTGGATCTATTCTTAATTCTTTCATAATTAACACCTCTTAGTTAATAGCCTTTAATATAATTATATGATATTTATCGTATCTGTTAAATAAATTTATAATATTTTTTATAATTTTGCATATTTATTATTATCTATTTTTGTCTAGAATTGAAAGATTATAACTAGAAAATTACTATCATGTATCAGAATATTATCTTACCATAAATTAATTTACGAATTCATAGTTTATTGGCATAAACACGGGTATTTTACTATAATTTGTTAAAAGTTTATTTTAAAACTATATTAATTTTTTTTGATGATTTTTACCCATAAGTATGTTATTATTATCTTGTAAAGATGTCTTGTATTCAAATATACAATTTGCATAATACAATATGCGTATTTAAATTAAATAGGGGGTATTAAAATGAATTATTCAAACAGAGTTCGTGCAATGCAAGCCTCTCCAATCAGAAAACTTGTTCCATTTGCACAGGCAGCAAAAGATAAAGGAATCAAAGTATATCACTTAAACATAGGACAACCAGATATAAAAACTCCTAAAGGTTTTTTTGATGCTGTTAAAAACTTTGATAGCGAAGTCTTAGAATATGCTACATCAGAAGGTATTCCAGAATTATTAGAAGCACTTCAAAATTACTACAAAACTTACGATATGAATTTTGAAAAAGATGAATTATTAGTAACTAATGGTGGTAGTGAAGCTTTACTTTTCACTATGATGGCAGTTTGTGACCCAGGAGACAATCTATTAGTTCCAGAACCATTCTATACTAACTACAATGGGTTTGGTCAATCTGTAAATGTAGAAGTTAATGCTGTTACAACAAAAGCAGAAAACGGTTTCCACCTTCCATCTAAAGAGGAAATCTTGTCTAAAGTAGATGATAAAACTAAGGCTATAATTCTTTCTAACCCAGGAAATCCAACTGGTGCAATTTATACAAAAGAAGAACTTAATATCCTAGCTGAAATAGCTAAAGAAAAAGATTTATGGATAATAGCAGACGAGGTTTATAGGGAGTTTGTTTATGATGGGCTTGAGTACACAAGCTGTGGTAACTTAGAAGGTGTACAAGATAGAGTTATAATAATAGATAGTGTTTCTAAGAGATACAGTGCTTGTGGTGCTAGAATTGGTTCTATCGCTTGTAAAAATAAAGGTCTTATCGCTCAAATACTTAAATTATGTCAAGGAAGACTTTGTGTTCCTACATTAGAGCAAATAGGAGCTGTTGAATTATATAAAACTCCTGTTTCTTACTTCAAAGAAGTTAATGAAGAATACAAAAAAAGAAGAGATGTATTGTACAATGAATTAATGAAAGTTGAAGGTGTTATATGTAAAAAACCAACTGGTGCTTTCTATATAGTTGCTAAATTACCAGTTGAAAATGCAGAAGATTTCACAATCTGGATGCTAAAAGAATTCAACAAAGACAATGAAACAGTTATGGTTTGCCCTGCTGAAGGATTCTATGCTACTCCAGGTTTAGGACGTGATGAAATAAGATTGGCTTACATCCTAAATGAAAAAGACCTTCATAGAGCCGCTACATTATTAAAAGAAGGTTTAGAACAATATGTAGCTTTACACAAATAATTTTTAAAAATTAATTTATATAAATTTAATGATATAAAATATCCCCTTTTCAGATATTATTTGAAAAGGGGATATTTATTAATTAATGTATTAATTAAATCTTAAATCTTACTCCTTTTCATTTGCTTTATATAGAGTTGGCCAGTAATCTTTATTCACTTTAATTAAAGCATCTAAAACTTGTCTTGCCTTAGTTGGAGAGATTATAGTTCTATTTAATGTTAAAGATAAAAGAGCTTTCTCATAAGATTGTTCAAAGTACGCATCAACTGCTAACTTTTCATAAGCTAATTGACCTTCTAACATTCCCTTGTAGAATGTTGGTATATTGCCTACATGTAAAGGTCTAGGTCCATTTTTAGTAAGAATTGCAGCTACTTCTACCATTGCATCATCAGGTAAGTTGTTAATAGCTCCATTGTTTTCTGTTATAACTATAGCTATTTGGTGTTTGTTATGAGCTATTGCTTCTGCAACTTCAACTATGAATTCTCCATGAGCATCATTATGCACTAAATTAGAACCTATAGATGTTCCTTTTTCTATAACAGATTTACATTCTTCAAATACACGCTTTTCTCTTCCATTCATGACTTCTCTTGCTCTAGTACAATTTATATCTGATTTAGCTACCTTTTTATCAGGATATAGATAATACTGTACATATGTATTAGGCAAGTAATCTGGTACATCTTCTAACATATCTTTAACCATTCCATAAGTATCTAGCCAAGATTTATCTCTTTGTTCTGCATCAACAGGTTGGAAGCCAGAATTTGCTACTAAAGCTTTTATCTTAGGTACTAAATCTTCACCATTTTTATCATACAAATGTGTAAACCATCCAAAGTGATTTAATCCAAAGTATACAGGCTCAAATGTTCTTGAGTCCATATCTAGTAATCTTCCATAAGACCTTAATAAGTTAACTGGTTGGTCACACATATTAAGTAATTTTTTATCATCTGGAAATACCCTTTTCAATGCTTCTGCAACAATAGCAGCAGGATTTGTGTAATTTAAAATCCATGCTTTAGGAGAGTATTTCCTTACAGTTTTAACCATTTCTATCATATCACCTATAGACCTTAATCCATAGGCAAATCCACCAGCTCCACAAGTTTCTTGACCAACTAGTCCAAATTGTAGAGGAATTTGTTCGTCTAATTCTCTCATCTTAAGACCACCCGTTCTCATTTGAACAAATACGAAATCTACATCTACAAATGCTTCATCTGGATTTGTAGTATATTCAAGTATCGCTTTAGGATATTCTTCTTTAAATAATATCTTTCCAAATTCACCTATTAACCTTTGACGCTCTTCTACTACATCTAACATCGTTACCTTATCTAGAGGAAATCTATCACTCATTTTACATAAAGACTTTAAAAGTCCTGGAGTCCAAGTGCTACCTCCTCCAACTATCGCTATATTATATCTTTTTTTCATTGTCATATTAATCACCCCTGTTTTTTATTAACTAACTTTGTAAGATGATTATAATATATAAAGTTTTCTACATGAATACTTTTAGGTAATAGTTAAAAATAGTTCAGTTTTAGTATTTTTTTCAAAATTGTAACTTTTTTCATCTATTGTATTTTTCAATGTATTTATGAAACATATATTCCATAAGAGAAAGTGCTGGCACTCTAGATGTATAGTTAACACTATTAAAATTATATTGTGGAGAAGATACAAATAATTTTATATCAGCTATATTTGATAATGAGTTGACACTTATATTTGTCAAAGAAATTATTTTAACTTGATTTGTTTTTGCTATATTACATGCCTTAATAACCTGAGCAGTCTCTCCTGACATAGATATAGCAATTACAAGGTCATCTTTATTAATATTTGATGCAGCCAAATACATAAGAGTTGAATCATCATAGTATTTTACATTTACACCTATAGCTGAAAATCGTTGGGACATTTCAGTACATACTAATCTAGATGAGCCAACACCAAAAAAATATATATGCTTAGAATTATGTATTTCACATAAGCACATATCTATATTCTCTTCATTTATTAAATTCTGTGTATCCATAATATCAGTAAAAATATCGCTTTGACTTTTAGCAAACTCCTTATTTCTTTCATTTTTATTTGAATATGAAAAAACTAAAAAGTTTTTAAATTCACTATATCCAGAGAAACCGAGTTTCTGGCAGAACCTTACTATATATGCAGTTGAATTAAAAGTTTCGTTTGCTATATCTTTAATCTTTTTTTGATTTATTTTTTCAGAATTTTTTAGGAAATAGTTTAAGAGAGATATTTCATTTGTAGATAATTTTTTTTGATTTATATCTAATTTGTCTATTAAGTTCATTTATACCTCCATAATAGTGATTTGTAGTTAAATAACTCAGTCACATTTCATTATATAAATATACGCTATACAGCATTTATCTTATGTTTATTATACTACAAAAAGGCAATACAAATTATAAATTGGTATTGCCTTTTTAATCTTTACTTTAAACAGACATCGCAAAAGAAACTTCATCTCTTACTTGAGATACAGATGGTCCATAAATTATTTGAATATCTTTGTCAGATACTTTTATAACTCCCATTGCACCTGTATATTTTTTAAAAGCACTTTCATCTACTTTACTCATATCTTTAACTACTACTCTTAAACGAGTTATACAGTTTGTTATATCTTCTATATTGTCCTTACCCCCTAAATATTTAATTATAGCTAATGCTCTCTTAGTGGTTTCTCCGTTTTGAGCCATTTCTATGTTATTTGATAAAGGCTCTAAATCAGAATTTATATCTGCTATTTCTTCACGTCCTGGAGTCTGTAAGTTAAATTTAAGTATTAAAATTTTAAATACATTATAATAAACTAGTGTATACACTAAACCAAGCATTATAGAATAAATCCACTTTGTATTAGGTTGCATAACTCCAAATACTACTAAATCTATTATACCACCTTGAGTATTTCCTATTGCTACTCCAAACATATGCATTATCATAAATGATACACCGGATAAAAATGCATGTATAACAAATAACATTGGTGATATAAATAAAAATGAAAATTCCAATGGTTCTGTAATTCCTGTTACAAATGTTGCTAAAGCACCAGCTAGTAATATTCCTTTAACCTTTGACCTATTTTCAGGTTTTGCAGTTTTATACATAGCATATGCTGCTGCAGGAAGACCAAAAACCATTATAGGTATTTTCCCCTGAGCTAAAAATCTAGTTGCTTCTGTTGAAAAGCTGATTGTTTCAGGGTCACTTAGTTGAGCTAAGAATATATTCAATGCTCCAAATACTTCTTGACCCCCTACAACTAAAGAACCTCCTACCTCAGTAAATCTAAACATGGCATTTAATATATGATGTAATCCAAATGGTATTAAAAGTCTTTCAAGAAATCCAAATACAAATGTTCCTAAATATCCCAAACTAGCTATACCAATACCTATACTTTGAATAATTGTATTTACATATGGCCATACATATGGTATTATTACCCCCAAAATAGAGAATACTACCGTTGTTATTATTGGAACGAACCTAGTTCCACCAAAGAAACCTAAATAGTCTGGTAACTTTATATTATAGTATTTATTATGTAATGATGCTGTTATTATACCAACTACAATTCCACCGAATACCCCTAATTCTAGTGTTTGTATACCTAAGGTTACAGCTTGACCCATTTCTCTCATCATGTCAGGTTCTGCAAGAATACCTCTACATCCTAACATATAATTTACACTAGTGTGTAATACTAAATAACCAACAAAACCACAGAATGCAGAAACTGCTTTTTCTTCTTTAGCAAGACCAACAGATATTGATATAGCAAAGAATATTGCTAAATTGCCAAAAAGTACTCCTGTTATAGCTTTTGTAAAACCTAATATCCCTTGAACAAAATTATTTGCTAAAAAAGGTATATCCTTAACTATATTAGGATTTGAAAATGCTGAACTTATACCTAAAAATATACCTGCTGCAGATATTAATGCTATTGGTAATAAAAATGATTTTCCTAACTGCAAAAAGAACCCTTTCATTTTTTGTTTCATTTCTATCCCTCCATTTTTAAATTTTTAAAACGTTTTCTATGTCATAATTATATATTTTTATTTTGTTTTTGAAACTTTATAATTTGCTTTAAAATATTTTTACATAAATAGTAATTTTTTCAAAACTGTAAATTTTTTCAAATATAGACATAATACTGCTGTACAATATAGAAATTTAAAGGGAGAAAATTTAAAGGGAGATTAGAAAATAAAATTATTGAATATAAAAAATATAAATTACGTAAATAGACATGGATAAATATTAACAAATACAGAATAGTATAAGAAATAAAAAAAAGTACATCTAGAAAATTTAAGATGTACTTTTTAGATTGTATTTAGATTTATAATTATATAGCTAAATGCGTAACAAAGAGTTAATCTTAATACTATTGAATGTAAAAATTCTTGTATTTTTTCTATCTAAATTCTTCTTTGTTCAATATATATTGAAGAGTGTTTATTGCCTCTAGATATTTTCTTCTGTCTTCTTCAGTCAATTTAGAAAGCTTTTCTCCTAGACCATCACTCAACTTATTCATAAAACCAGTTGCTATCTTATCTCCCTCTTCAGTAATATCAATTAGATATTTTCTTCTATCAACTAAATCTCTTTTTCTTATTACATACTTCTTGTCAGTTAAATCATCAACCATACTAGTTAAACTGCCTTTTTCTATATTTAACTTAGAACATAAATCAGTCATACTTATTACTCCATAATTTTTTATGAAAACTAATGCTCTTAATTGTGTTTTATTTACATTATAGTCTGGTGCAAATTTTTTTAGGTCTTCTAAGTACAGGCTAGAATAAATCTTAGGAAATGTTTTTACTAAAAAACTTATGGTATCTTTTACTATATAGTTCATATAATCACCTCGGTTGTTTTAAAATTTATTAAATTATCTAAATAACTTTATTTCAGTTTACATTAAAAATATTGCAAGTACAATAGTTTTTGCCGAATGTTTAAATTTAATTAGTAATCTTATTATTTTTTTATTTTTACTTATATTGTACCTATTAAATACTATTTATATAGCTATTTTATTGAATTCATGGTATAGTAAGTAAAGAAGAACTCTTCACAGCGGTGAAGAGCAGACGCTAGCCCATTAAAACGGCTATCTTATTTATAAATAAGATAGCCGTTTTTAATTATATTTTATCTGTAAAGTTCTATACCCTTAAATCTACATCCACTTTTCCTAAATCTTCTTTATAATCTTTTATAGCAGGTTCTACAACTTCATTTACAAACTCTACCACTTGTTCTGGAGCTCTACCTATAAAGTTTTTTGGGTCCATTATAGATAATATTTCTTCTTTGCTCATTTTAAATGAATCATCATTCATTATAAGCTCAATTAAGTTATTATCCTTACCTTCATGTTTTACTCTATAAGCAGCTTTCATAGAATATTCTCTTATTATTTCATGTAATTCCTGTCTATCTCCACCTCTTTTTACAGCTTCCATAAGTATTGTTTCTGTAGCCATAAAAGGAAGCTCTTCATTTACACGCTTATTTATCATATTTTCATATACTACTAAACCATCAGTTACATTTATCCCTATTTCAAGTATAGCGTCCGCTGCCATAAAAGCTTGAGGTATTGCCAATCTTTTATTAGCTGAATCATCTAATGTTCTCTCTAACCATTGAGTAGCCTGTACCATTGCAGGGCTTATAGATTCAGAGATTATATACTTAGATAAGGATGCTATTCTCTCACTTCTCATTGGGTTTCTCTTGTAAGCCATTGCTGATGAACCTATTTGATTTTTTTCAAATGGCTCTTCTAATTCTTTTAAACTCTGTAAAAGTCTTATATCATTAGTCATTTTGTGCATACTTTGAGCTATTCCTGATAGTATGCTTATTACTTGATAATCTAACTTTCTAGTATATGTCTGTCCACTTACTGCATAAGAAGAATTATATCCCATCTTTTTACAAATTTTCTTATCTAACTCTTTTACTTTTTCATGGTCTCCTTCAAATAAGCTTAAAAAACTTGCTTGAGTACCAGTAGTTCCTTTAACTCCTCTTAACTTCATATTATCTATTCTATAGTTTAAATCTTCCAAGTCAAGGATTAAATCTTGAGCCCATAAACAAGCTCTTTTTCCTACTGTTGTAAGTTGAGCAGCTTGGAAGTGTGTAAATCCAAGAGCTGGCATATCCTTGTACTTAAGTGCAAACTCTTTTAAATTGTTTATTAAATTTACAAGCTTTACTCTTAGAAGTTTTAAAGCTTCATTCATTTGTATAACGTCTGTATTGTCTCCAACATATGCAGATGTTGCTCCTAAATGTATTATTCCTTTGGCTTTTTCACATTGTAAACCATAAGCTTTTACATGAGACATTACATCATGTCTTACTTCTTTTTCTATTTTTCTGGCTTCATCAAAATTTATATTATCTATATTAGCTCTTAGCTCATCTAATTGTTCTTCAGTTATATTGATTCCTAACTCATGCTCACCTTCTGCAAGGGCAACCCATAATCTTCTCCATGTAGAAAATTTAAATTGTGGAGAAAATATATAACTCATATCCTTGCTACAATATCTGTCTGTAAGTGGGTTTGAATAAGTAGTATATTTATTATCTATCATTATATTAGCACCTTCCTTAAGTCTTTTGTTGTGTGATTACTGTGTACACATTAGTACATAAATAATTATATATAATTTTACGAACTATAACAAGACTTTTTTACTTTTTGTTCATATTTATATATAGCATTTTTTATTTATTACTATTTTTTATTTATATCTAAATTTTCTTTTTCAATCAGATAATCTACTATTTCACTATCAACAAAATTTAACACATACTTATATCTAATTGCATAGTATTTATCACTCCACCCAAGCTGGTTTTTCACATCACTCTCATCTGCCCCAAGTCTTAAACTTATTGCTGCAAATGAATGTCTAAAGTCTCTTGCTGAATATTGGGAAAGTCCTGCTAAATCTAATGCTTTTTTGACTATAAGTCTGACATTTCTATCTGTTATAGAATTACTTTTTTGAGTTGTAAAAATAAAGTCATCACTAGGTATTATTACCTCTGGAAGTCCAGAATAATTCCTGTAATCTTCTAAAAGTTTAAAAAAGTACGGATGTAATTTAACTACTCTTTCTTTTCTTCCCTTACCTAACCTTACATAAGAGTTGTCATATTCATCTACCATAAGGTCTTTCCACTTTAAGCTAACTAATTCATTTAATAAGCACCCAGTAGTAACTAGACAGACTATTATTACTCTATCTCTTATATTCAATTTTGGTAAAATGCCTATAAGTTTATTTATTTCTTGTATACTTAGGACATCATCTTTTGTTTTTATTCTTGTTACTGTTGGTTTTTCTACATATCTAAATGGATTTATATCTATGTATCCTTCTTTTTTTAAGAAGTTATAAAAACTATGTAAATAACTATATATCTTTTCACAAGTTGATTTCGCATATTTAGTCTGTATATAGTCTACAAAATTTTTACAGTCTTCTTTTGTCGCATAAATCAATTCTTTCCCTTTTAAGAACTCTTTAAATAACATAACCTTTGATAAATAATCGTGTTTTGTGTTTGGGTTTAATTTTGTAGAAAAAACATTAAAGGTTTCGTACTCATAATCATCTAGTATTTTTGTACTATACATAATAACTCCTTTCCTTTTCATAAAATAAAATGGTTATACTTTTACTATACCATATATTTCCCCTTCAAATATACCCCTTATTCAATAGATAGCTTTTAACTTTATTTTGTTAAATTATGAAGGTTTTATGAAAATATCGTTCTTCCATTGTGCACTACACAGTACTGTGGTATTATAAGTTAGTAAAAGGTGGCATTTTTTTGTTAATATCTACATAGAATATGCTACTATAAATTTGTATTGGAGGTATTTTAGTTTGGAAACATTTAGTTTACTTGAAGTTTTTAAGGCAGTCATTTTGGGCATAGTTCAAGGAATCACAGAATGGCTACCAGTAAGTAGTACAGGGCATATGATATTAATTAATGAGTTTATAAAATTGAATTTTTCAAATACATTTATAAATACATTTTTGGTTGTAATTCAATTTGGTTCAATATTAGCTGTACTTGTTATATTTTTTAGAAAGTTAAATCCTTTTGATAGTTCAAAAAATATTAAGCAGAAAAAAGAGACAGTCCGTTTATGGCTTAAGGTTATAATTGCAGTTATACCATCTGGAGTTATTGGAATACTGTTTGAAGATGATATAGACAGAGTATTCTTTAATTCAACAGTAGTTGCTATTGCTCTTATTGTATATGGTATAATAATGATAGGGCTTGAAAAGAGAAATAAAAGACCTAAGTATAAAGATTTTTCTCAAGTTACATATAAATTAGCTCTTTGTATAGGATTATTCCAATGTCTAGCTCTTATACCAGGTACATCTAGGTCTGGTTCTACTATAATAGGTGCAGTATTACTTGGTACTTCTAGATATGTAGCAGCAGAATTTTCATTCTTCCTAGCTATCCCTACAATGCTTGGAGCTAGTGCACTAAAACTTCTAAAAGCTGGATTTGGATTTACTGGATTTGAATGGCTTATTTTAGGCGTTGGTTCTGTAGTAGCATTTGTTGTTTCAATTGTAGTTATTAAATTTTTTATGGACTATATCAAAAAACATGACTTCAAAGTATTTGGTTATTATAGAATAGTCTTGGGTATAGTTGTTCTTGCTTATTTCTTTCTATTATAATGTATTCTAATTTAATAACAAATGATAAGGAGAAAAGTTATGAGTGTTAAAAAAGAAATATTTGATTGGATTAAGTCAATAGCTATGGCTATTGTGCTTGCATTTGTAATCCTACAGTTTATAAGACCTTCTATTGTCAGTGGAGAATCAATGTACCCTACTTTAGATGATAAAGATTATCTGATTTTAAATAGAATATCATACAAAGTTGGCAAACCTGAGAAAGGTGATATTGTAGTTTTTAAAACCAATTTAGTTGATGGAGAGACAGGAAAGAAAAAAGACTTAATAAAAAGAGTCATAGCTACTGAAGGTGATAGCATAAAAATATCAAATTCCAAAGTATATGTAAATGGAAAATTATTAAATGAGCCATATATACACAATAATTATACTTCTGGAGATATAGATACTGTTGTTCCAAAAGGTAAACTATTTACAATGGGAGATAATAGAGAAAATAGTAATGATAGTAGATTCCCTGATGTAGGTATGGTTGATGAGGATGAAATTCTTGGTAAAGTCATGGTAAGACTATTACCTCTTGATAATATTGGAAAAGTAGAATAGAAAAATAAGAGACTGAATTGGTAAAGTTTATTTTACAAATATCAGTCTCTTCTAATTTTCTTAAATTAAAAATATATTGTTTTACTAAATATCTTTTGATTCTGTTATAAGCCTTATTATATCACTTGCTTCTTCATTAAAAGTCGTTACTATACTTAAGTAATCGGTTGCTCTACTCATAGCTAAATATACCTTATTTAAATCTCCTACAAAATCATTTACTTGATAATCTTGCTCAATATCATTTATAGTTTGATTATATAACATTTCTAATTCACATACTATTACTGCTTTATATTCTAAATTTTTTATTGCATATATATTTGCTATTGTAGTTCCTACCTTCTTACTTATATTTGTCAAGTTATCTTCTGCACATATATAAGGAATTTTTGCCTCTTCCAATGCTTTTTTTAACATGTATTGGAAATAAATAGTTTTTCCACTTTTTAATTTCTTCTTATTATAGGGATAGACAATAGCAACTTCAGAATAATCAAGACCTTTTTTGGTTATTAAATACTCAATTTCCCATATTACAGAACTTATTTGGTCATCAAGGTCACTTACCTTTATTATATCGACAGACTTACTACCACCTCTAAGTGCTTTAGTATAAAAGAAAGTACTAAACTTTGTATTTGGTCTTAATTCGTTGATATATAAATTAGAATTATTTGAAAATTTATTTGTAAAATCGACAATCTCTTTAGCTTGTCTATAATTTTTACTTAAGATAATCTTATCATCAAACTCTATACCAGTATATAATGTTTTAAATATATTCAATCTATTAGAGATATTTAAAGAGTTACAAGAACACACATTAAATATGAATTTTGTTTTGTATAAAAACTCTCTTATAAAATCTACTTCATACTCTAAAAAACTTTCTGCTTCATCGATAAAAATAGCCTTGAACATATTTTTATTTTTTATAATGTTCTGTGCTTGCTTTACAAGATTATTAAAGGTCTTTTCGTAATCATTTTTTAACATGTTATAGTCTACAATTAAGTTGAATTTTTTAGCTAGTTTAAATATAAAAGAACTAAATGTGTGAACTTCTAAATTGTTATTATCTTTGTATAATAATTCTATTCTCTCTCGAAGCTCATTGCACAATTGCTTTGTATGTGTAAATATGATTAATTTATGATGTGGATATACTTTTGCTAGTTTTATAGCTCTAGAAAGCATAATTGCTGTTTTGCCTATACCAGAACCACCTTCAATAAGTGTATTCCCATATTTAATAGAGATAGCATCTTTAATTTGAACTTCTTCCATCATGGTTGCTGTATACTTATAGTCATCATTGTAGAAGGAAATTTTTTTAAATTTCTCATTTAGATGAAGTTTATCATTTATTATATAGTACTCTGAACATATATCTAATAAAAATAAATTTAAGTTTATCTCATCATTTTTTTCACTAAGATATTCATCTAGCGAACCTTTACTCATTATATCTTGAAGCTTACTTTTATCTATTATATTGTTATTGATAAATTCTTCAAACTCATATGTTTCTTCAACTTCAACGTATGGCATAATGTAAACGTAGTTATAACTTATATTCCTATTCTTTTGTCCCATTTTTAGTTTCAAAAGCTCATATTCCTCATTCATAACTTCAAGTAACTCTTCTTCCAAAATAAAAAATATATCTTCTGTTGTATCCATAAACTTTATAAATAAAATTCTTCCATCTTTAACATACAACAAGTCAGTATTTATTCCTTTAAAAGGAGTAACTTTTGGCACTACTTTAACGTCCTTATTGATATTTTCGTAAAATAGTTTCTCGAATTCCTTCAATTTTAGGGCGTCTAACTGAGAATTTATATTTATGTATTGGCTCACTTACATTACCTCCTTCTGTTATACTTAATTATACCATTTTGAACTATATTTTTATATATACTTTTCATAGGCAAATTTAGTAAATAAATTCAAAATAAATACAAATAAATACAAAACTATTAAAAAAACTCCGCAATAAGTATAGATATTTATTGTTATAGAATACTTTATCAAAGATAGGCTAAATACTCCACCTTAAACGTAAGTAGGATGGATATGTAAGCCTGAACTATGTTAATATAAAATATATCCAAATCAAGCTCAAAGAGAAATAATAGAAAAATCTTTTGGATGTTCAATATTTGGATATAATCACATGTTAGTACTTAAAAAAGAATATAAATAGCTTAAAGAAGTCGATTCAACCAGTTTACAATCTACTATTGATGATTTGGATAGTGCATATAAAAACTTCTTTAGAGAAACTAAAATTAGAAATTTAAAAACCTGCTAAAAATAATCTATTTTTATTAGCAGGTTTTATTTATAATCTTCATATATTGATACTATTATATCAAACTTTATATTTTACTGTGCTATTACTTTTTATTTTCTAATAAAGTATTAAAACTTGATATATCTGTATAGATTGCATAAAAAACAGGATAACGATTTTGGTATAATTCATTTACAAATTTCCCCTGCATTCTTACAGGGAAAATATGCCCATCTGCATGACAAAAACGAAAAACCACTTCAAAAGGTTCTCTCTTAGAAATTGCTTCTCTCAATGTATCAAGTACTATTTGTAAGTCATCTTGTAATACAGGAGAAAGAATATCAAAATCTGTAGAAGTAACAGTTTGAACTGAATATCCAGTAAACTCAAGCATTTTTTGGTTAAAATAAAGCAATTTCAAATTTTCCATACAAGCAAATTTCACAACTCCATCAGTAGCCATTTCCAACAATACCTTTATATCCTTAGGGTCTATGTGAAATGACATACTATCAATAGAATCGTCTGAAAATACATGGTAAGAATTTTTTCCATGACTTTTTGTATAATAAAGAGCTTGGTCTGCTTTTTCATATAACTCAGAGTATACATACCCATGTTCAGGGTATATTGCTATACCAATGCTACATGAAATAGAAAATTCTGCTTGTTCAGCAAATTTTTTTTGATTAATCTTAGAACAAAAACGCTCTAATTTATCTATAAGTATGTAGTTATTACTATTAAAGTTTTTTATCAATACTACAAACTCATCTCCGCCAATACGTCCCACAATATCGTCCTCACGAAATTGAGATTTTAATTCTATGGCAAACTCACTTATAACAAAATCTCCAAATGCATGACCATATTTGTCATTTACATTTTTAAAATCATCAATATCGAATATTAGAAAAACATGTTCTAAATCTTGACTATTTTCATTTTTTAAAAATAAACTAATAAATTCCTCTGTAGCACCTTTATTGTAAAGACCAGTAAGAGAATCACGTTGTGAACGCTCAAGAAGTAGTAATTCTCTGTTTTTTTCTTCATCTATATTTTCACGATAAGATATCATACGAACAGATTCATCTGATGTCCAAAAGAAAATTCGTGCATTAATTCTCATCCAGTGATAATTTTCTTCATTATTCTTAATTAAAAAGTCATAGCTTATATTATTAATTCCACTATTATAACACTTAAGCACATTTTCTGGAAGGAATGTATCTAAATAACCCTGTGCATACTCTTCTTTGATTTGTTTTGTAGCTATAGTATGTAATGCTTCATCATATGGTGTATTAAGCCCTAATCCAAACTCATGAAAATATCTATTTTCATCTTCACAACCAGCTCTATTATTAGTTACATCAATTTCAAAAATATTTTCATAAAGTTCTTCAATAGATTGACTCAACAACTTTTGATATTCTAATCTTTGAGAAACACTAAGCTTTATTATTTGACTTTTATACTTCTTAAGTACACACGTAATTGTAAAAAGTACAAATATTATAATTAAAATTATGACTGCAATTCCTTTAAAAAGTTGTATATGAAGTTGTTTACTAATTACAGTTAAATCATTTTCTAGCACAAGATGCCATCTTAAACTAGGTATATACTGACATACAACATAAATTTTTGATTTTTTTGATGAATTCCAAAAACACTTTTGTCCCTTTTTATTATCTAATATTAATTGTTTTGAATCATATAAATTACTTCTGGAATTTTCAAAGAAATTTATATGTTCATGACCAGTTTTATCCGATGCTAATTGTACAAATCCTTTATCATCAATTAAACGTGCTACAACATCAAATTCATCATCATTCTTCAATAAATCATAATACCATTTATTTTCTGAATTATTTTTACTAAGATTCCTATCAAGCCCATTAAAATGATAATAGTTATTTGTTTTGGTTGACACTAAAAAAACGGAATCATATAAGTATTTGTTTCTATATACATTTAGATAATCCTGTAATTTATAAATAAATTCTTCATCATTTATATGCTCTTTCTCACCATCTAAAAAATGTTTTAGTAAACTATCATTTGCCATGGTAAGAGATACATTTATAGGTTCTGAAAGAAGTTTATCTATCTGATAATAAATACCTTCAGCAGCCAATGTAGATATATGTTCAACATCATTTTTAAAAATATTAGTATTAGATTGGTATCCAATTACAGAAGTAGCTATAAAACCAAGAGTAATAATAATGCAAACAATAACATTTGTATGTAAAAGTGTATTTTTTTCCATAGTATGCCCTCTCTTTAACCTCACTTTGGCTTCATTGTACTTTTACCCTCTTTAAATATAATCATTCCAAATAGTAATATATTATTTTACAACTTCATTATATCAAACAAACTTGAATAATTATATAAACAACATACATATAAATCTCTATTTTATTAATCTTTTGTAAGTAACACTTTTATCACTTAGATTATTTTCACATTATGTAAAATTAAATTTAAACAATTTAAAAGCCACAAGATATATTATCATATCTTGTGGCAAATTCAAATTTCTAAAAATATTTTCTTATTATTTAGATATTATTTCTTTTACTTTGCATACTCTATAGCTCTTGTTTCTCTTATTATACTTACTTTTATTTGTCCAGGATACTCAAGTTCATCCTCTATTTTCTTAGTCATGTCTCTAGCTAATAGGTGTATTTCTTCATCATTTATAGCCTCTGGTTTTACCATTATTCTTATTTCTCTACCAGCTTGTATAGCAAATGATTTTTCTACACCTTCATATGAATTGGCTATTTCTTCTAGTTTTTCAAGTCTCTTGATATACGCTTCTAAAGTTTCTCTTCTAGCACCAGGTCTAGCAGCTGATATTGCATCTGCTGCTGTAACTAACACAGCTTCTACTGTTTGAGGTTCGTAATCTCCATGATGAGTACTCATGGCATGTATAACTTCTTTAGATTCTTTATATCGTCTAAGTAAATCCATACCTATTTCAACATGTGTACCTTCCATTTCATGGTCTACAGCCTTACCTATATCATGTAATAAACCTGCTCTTTTAGCTAATCTAATATCTGCTCCTATTTCAGCAGCCATTATACCAGCTATATGGGCAACTTCTATAGAATGTTTAAGGACATTTTGTCCATAACTAGTTCTATAGTTAAGTCTACCTAATAATCTTATTAATTCTGGATGAATTCCATGTACACTAGTTTCAAATGCAGCTTGTTCACCATATTCTTTTATAATATTGTCAACTTCTTTTCTTGCTTTTTCAACCATTTCTTCAATTCTAGCTGGATGTATTCTTCCATCTGCTATTAATTTTTCTAGAGCAATTCTTGCAATTTCTCTTCTTATTGGATCAAATCCCGATAAAATTACGGCTTCTGGAGTGTCATCTATTATAAGGTCTATACCTGTTAAGGTTTCTAAAGTCCTTATATTTCTACCTTCTCGACCTATTATTCTACCTTTCATTTCATCATTAGGTAAGCTTACTACTGTGACAGTAGTTTCGGCTACGTGATCTGCTGCACATTTTTGAATTGCATACCCAATAATTTCTCTTGATTTCTTATCAGCTTCTTCTTTAGCTTGACTTTCTATCTCTTTTATCATTATAGACATTTCACGTCTTACATCTCTCTCTGCATTTGTTAAGATGATTTCTTTAGCCTTATCAGAAGTAATTCCTGATATACTTTCTAATTTTTCTAATTGCTGGTTTTTTATTACTTCAACTTCTTCTTCTTTCTTTTCAACTACCTTTAATTTTTCACTTAGATTTACTTCTTTAGATTCTAAATTTTGTAATTTTCTATCTAAGACTTCCTCTTTTTGTACTACTCTTTTTTCGTACTTTTGCACCTCTGTTCTTCTTTCTCTGTTTTCTCTTTCAGCTTCTGTTCTCCACTTATGGATCTCTTCTTTAGCTTCTAATAGTTTTTCTTTTTTTACTGTTTCTGAGTCGTGGTGTGCTTTATCTATTATTTCTTTGGCCAAGTTTTCAGCTTGTCCAATTTTTGCTTCAGATATATTCTTTCTAACAAAATATCCAGCTATAATACCAACAGCTGCACCTATTACAATCATTACTACACTATCTATGACATCCACCTCCTTCGTTAATAATCCCAAAATGTCATCACTATGATTAAAAAATATTCCTAATAATTAAAATTAAATTTAGATATTTTATCCTCACTTAATTTTATAATTTTTTCAACATTGTGTCAAGCTAATAGGGAGCGTGGCATGTCTTTAATTACTAGTTATTTTTTTGTATTTTTACTTATTCTTCTACAATTTCTTTTGCTACTGAAGTACCCGATTCTTCACGTTCTTCATTTAAATTGTAAAATACTCTTACTTTCTCGTCTATTTCATTAGTTAAATCCAAATTATCTTCCAAGAATTTTTTAACATTTTCTCTTCCTTGTCCAAGTTTAGTATCATTGTAACTATACCATGAACCTGATTTTTTAACTATATCTACATCAGCAGCTATATCTAGAAGGTCTCCAATTTTTGAAATACCCTCTCCATACATTATATCAAATTCAGCTTGCTTAAATGGTGGTGCTACTTTGTTTTTAACAACTTTGACTCTCGTTCTACTTCCTATAACTTTATCACCTTGTTTTATTGTATCTATTTTTCTAACATCCAATCTAACTGATGAATAGAACTTTAGTGCACGTCCTCCAGTAGTAGTTTCTGGATTTCCAAACATTATTCCTACTTTCTCTCTTAACTGGTTTATAAATATAGCAACACAATTTGATTTTTTAATTGAACCAGTTAATTTTCTAAGTGCTTGAGACATAAGTCTAGCTTGTAAACCTACATGAGAGTCACCCATATCTCCATCTATTTCAGCTTTTGGAACTAATGCTGCTACTGAGTCTATTACTATTATATCTATCGCTCCACTTCTTATTAATGCCTCTGCTATTTCTAAAGCCTGCTCACCTGTATCTGGTTGAGATATTATTAGGTTATCAACATCCACACCCAAGGCTTTTGCGTATACTGGGTCAAGTGCATGTTCTGCATCTATAAATGCAGCTATTCCTCCATCTTTTTGAGCTGACGCTACACAACTAAGCGCAACAGTAGTCTTACCAGAAGATTCTGGACCATATACTTCAACTATTCTCCCTCTAGGTAAACCACCTATACCAATAGCTATATCCAAACCAATTGCTCCTGTTGATATAACATCTATAGACATAGATGTTGCTTCTCCCAATTTCATTACTGAACCTTTACCAAAATCTTTTTCAATTTTACCTAAAGCTTCATTCAACGCTTTTAATTTTTCTTGATTTACACTCATCTCTATACCATCCCTTCATTTATCTACAAACATTTGTTCTCTTGTTATATATTAATTATATAACATAAATCAAACCTAGTCAATTTAAAAACGCTACTAATGATTATATTTTTATTCATTACATTTTATTTATAAACCATTATTAATAATTATATACACAAAAGAAAATATTCTTAAAATGAAAAGAGGTATACTATAATAGTATACCCTTTTTTACATTTTTAAAATTTCAAGTTATTATTTTTTATTATTAATCATTAATTTTTCTTTATTAAATCATAATTTTTTACTTAGAAGACATAAAAAGCTCTTTATTTTTATATAGGTATTCCCATCCAGAATATAAAGTAAGTAGTGTAGCTATAAGAATAAGAATTTCACCTATATTTAATATTAAACCATTTTCAAACTGAACACCTAACAATAAAAATACTATCGATACCATTTGAGTTATCGTTTTAAGTTTTCCACTGTTTCCAGCTGCGATTACTTTTCCATCAGCTGCTGCTATAGCTCTTAATATGCTAACTGTAAGCTCCCTAGCTACTATTATAATTACCATCCAACTACTTACAAGATGGTCTTCTATCATACATGTAAGTGCTGAAATAACCAATAGCTTATCTGCTAATGGGTCCATAAACTTTCCAAAGTCAGTAACTAGGTTGTATTTTCTAGCTATTTTTCCATCTAAAGCATCCGTAATTGAAGCTATTATAAAAATAATACAAGCTATTAAAAACTTATTTGGTATATTGAGTAACATAATTAAAACAAATACTGGTATTAAAAATATTCTAAACAAAGTTAATTTGTTAGGCAAGTTCATATAAAACATCTCCCATTAAATCGTATTCCATTGCATCATTTATTTGAACACTTACGAATTCTCCTACTTCGAGATTATCTACACTTTTCACATACACTATACTGTCAATTTCTTCCGCATCACCCTGTGTTCTTCCTGTATATACATTATCTTCTATCTGTTCTTCTATTAACACATCATACGTTTTTCCTATCTTTTTTTCATTAAGTTCTTCAGATATTTTTTGTTGAATCATCATTAAAGTATCTCTTCTTTGTATTTTTACTTCTTCATCTACATGATTTGGCAATCTATCTGCTGGTGTATCTTCTTCTCTTGAATATGCAAATGCACCAAGTCTATCAAATTTAACTTCTTCAACAAACTCTACAAGTTGTCTAAAATCATCCTCTGTTTCACCAGGAAACCCTACTATTATCGTAGTTCTAAGTATAGCATCTGGTATATTACTTCTTATAAGATTGATTTTATTTAATATATCTTCTTTAGTAGTTTTTCTATTCATTAATTTTAAAATATTGTTACTTGCATGTTGTATTGGCATATCAAAGTAACTACATATATTATCATATTTCTTTATAACTTGTATCAATTCTTCTGTTATAGATTCTGGATATGAATACATAACTCTTATCCACTTAAATCCATCTATCTTTGCAAGTTCTTCTAAAAGCTCTGCTAATCTTTCTTTTCCATATAAATCAAAACCGTACTTTGTCGTATCTTGTGCTATAACTACAAGTTCTTTTACTCCAGATTCAGCTAATTTCTTAGCTTCTTTAATTATATCTTCAAATTTTCTACTTCTATATTTACCTCTTAATTTTGGTATTATGCAATAAGTACAATTATTAGAGCATCCTTCTCCAATTTTTAAATACGCCATATAGCTAGGTGTAGATAAATATCTTGGTAAATCTTCATTAAATACAAACTCTATATCATCAAGGCTTACAATTTGATGCTTTTCACTTAATTTTCTAAGTATCTCATCTATGTTTTGATAGCTTCCTGTACCTACTATAGCATCTATTTCAGGAATTTCAGCTTTTAATTCTTCAGAATATCTTTGTGCTAGACACCCTGTTACTATCAACAACTTTAAATTGCCAGTTTGTTTTAATTCTGCAAAGTCTATTATTGTATCAATAGATTCTTGTTTAGCTGATTCTATAAACCCACATGTATTTACTATAATTACATCAGCTTCTTCAAAATCTCCAATTAATTTATAGCCTTTGTTGTTTAAAATTCCCATCATTATTTCTGCATCTACTAAATTTTTTGAGCATCCTAATGATTCTAATGCTATTTTTAACATTCATTTTCTCCTTCCAATATACTTTCATATAAGTCTATAACATCTTCTAAAGCTTTTTGTGTATCATTAAAATTTATAACCTTATTATACTTATATTTCTCTACCGAATGCATATACAATGGGTCGTAGTATTCTAAAAGATATCTTTTTACAAGTTCTTTATATTTACCTGATTCTAATAAATCAATATAATCATCTACTACTTTGTGACCTAATCTTTTTCTAAATTTATTTATACATTCTTTTAAAACCAATATATTATCTTCATCTTTATCATAAATATAATCTCTACAAAGCCTATCAACTCTATTTTCAATATCACATTCTAATAATATATGATGTCCTTCTCGTGTCATTGCCTCAAAAATTTCATTTGGAACTGTAACACTTCCAACTCGTTTACTTTCACTCTCAACAAATATATAATTCTCCTTCGAGAAAAATACACTTTCAAATAATTTTGTTTCAAAGTTTTTTTGAGATGGTGGTTTTTTATCAAATGTTATAAAACCAAAAGTAGAACCACTGTTTTTAGCTATACCTTCTAAATCCAGTACATCTATTCCTTTTTCTGCTAATAAATGTAGTAAATCAGTCTTTCCTGTACCAGTCAATCCATGAACAGATACAAAGTTTTTTGTATCCATTACATTTCTTAGATACTCTAAAACAAAATTTCTATAAGCCTTATATCCACCTTCAAGTTGATACACATTTACACCCAATGATGATAATAAATTCACTATACTTCCACTTCTCATTCCACCTCTTGCACAATATATGACAATATTATCATAATTTGATGCAAGTTCTGCTGCTTGTAAATATATATCTTTTAATTTATACGATACATAGTCAAAACCCTTTTGTATTGCCTCATGTTTTCCCTGCATTTTATAAATTGTTCCAACTTCATTATGTTCGTTATTTTTAAAAAGAGGCATATTGATTGCATTCAATATATGGTCTTCTTCATATTCTCCTTCAGTTCTCACATCTACAAATATTACTTTATCTAGCTTAAGTGCTTTTTCTATTTTTATAACTGACAATTCTATTCACCTTCTAAATTCTGCAAATCCTGTTTGCTTATTAATACCTTTCTTGGTTTACTTCCCTCACTTGCTCCAATTATTCCTCTTTCTTCCATGGAATCTATAAGTCTAGCTGCTCTATTAAATCCAATTTTAAATCTTCTCTGTAACATAGAGGCAGATGCTTGACCACTCTCCACGACAAATTCTATAGCTTCACTCAAGAATTCATCCTCATCACTACCCTTTGAAGTACTAACCTTAGATATAGTTTCAATTATGTCTTCTTCATATTTTATTCCATCTTTAACCTGACTTTTTACAAAATCAATTACTTTTTCTGACTCACTCTCTGATATGAATGCCCCTTGAAGTCTAACTGGCTTTGCTGCACCAAGTGGGTAGAACAACATATCCCCTTTACCTAGAAGCTTCTCTGCACCACCCATATCAAGGATTGTTCTTGAATCCGTTTGAGATGATACTGCAAATGCTATTCTAGATGGTATATTAGCCTTTATTACCCCTGTTATAACGTCAACAGATGGTCTTTGAGTTGCTACAATCAAGTGCATTCCAGCAGCTCTTGCCATCTGAGCTAGTCTACAAATATAATCTTCTACATCATTTGCACTTGCCATCATTAAATCTGCCAACTCGTCTATTATTATTACTATTTTAGGCAGTTTTTCTTCTGCTTTCTCATTATAACTTGTTACATCCTTTACTTGAGCATCTGCAAATAGCTTGTATCTTCTATTCATCTCTGTAACTGCCCAGTTTAATGCATTTGCAGCTTTTTTAGGGTCAGTAACTACTGGTATCAATAGATGTGGTATTCCATTATAATTTGCAAGTTCAACTACTTTTGGGTCTATTAATAGTAATTTTACTTCATCAGGATTTGCCTTATATAAAATACTACTTATCAAAGTATTTACACACACACTCTTTCCTGAACCTGTAGAACCAGCTATTAGTAAGTGTGGCATCTTACCTATATCTCCAATTATAATTTTTCCTGCTACATCTTTTCCAAGTCCCATTGCAAGAGGAGAGTTAAAATTATTAAATTCTTCACTTTCTAGAACTTCTCTTACACCAACCATTTGAGCTTCTTCATTTGGAACTTCTATTCCAATTGCACTTTTACCAGGAATTGGTGCTTCAATTCTTATGCTTTTAGCTGCTAAACTTAAAGCTATATCATCAGTTAAATTTACAATTTTACTTACCTTTACTCCTGGGCTTGGTTGTATCTCATATCTTGTTATAGTAGGTCCAACTGTAACTTGATTAATTTTTGCTTCTACTCCAAAATCTGATAGTGTCTTTTCTAAAAGAGAAGCATTTTTTAATACCTTCTTTTTACCATTTTCATCAGACTTCTTATTTACTTTGTTTAAAAGCTCAATGCTAGGCTTTTTATAGTTTGAATAATCCTCATTAGCCGACTCTGCTACAATACTAATAGGTTGAGTTTTTTCTATATTTAAATTGGATTTAGTTATATCAACTTTTTTTTCTGGTTTAGTATCTGCAACTGGACTTTCATTTGTAGCTTTTTGCAATTCTTTTAAAACATCTAATTCTGGCATACTTTGAGTTCCTTCTAATATTTCTAAGTACTCATCTTCTGCCTTATTAAACCCAACTATTTTAATAGTCTTATCATCTACACCATCACCATTTTCTTCTTCAAAATATTCATCGTCTTCATCTTCATTATTACGACCTTTTGACATTAACCCTTTAAAGAATCCTGGTTTTTTATTTATGGTAGTATCATCTACTTCATCAGTCATCATATCTATTGCAGATTTTTTCATATTTGCAATTTTATCTTTAAATGTTAAATTACTATCTTTTGATGCTTTAGACTTTGATTTTGCATTTGATACCAAATCTTTTATAGAAATATTAAATATAAACATTATAGAGAGTATAAGGGCAAATATGCTTATTAACCATCCACCTACTATCCCAAATATTTTACTCATATAATACGCAATAGTAGTTGCTATCAAACCACTACCTTGTCCACTTACCCCCAATTTCATAACATCATCAAACATGTTACCTTTTAGTGGGCTATCTACAGGAAGAGTTCCTGCATTTAATAATCCATAAAATACAAATATAAATAAAATAATTATGTAGTATAGTTTAGTCTTTCTCAGCCTATATATATATTCATTTCCATCAAAAAATCCTAAAAGTCCTGTTATAATCACTATAAATGGTATTGCTATTGAAAGCCCTCCAAATAATCCTTTAAAAAGATTTTGCATTAACACAGGTATCCATCCCATAGAATTAGAATTTAAACTATATAATAAAAATACACCTATAAATATTGTTATTAAATTATGATATTCTGCATTAAAACTTAAGGTATTTACCTTCTTTTTTTTCTTCTTTTTCGTGGCCATTAATATCACTCCTTATTTTTAGCAAGTTTTACCCCTTCACAGCAAAAAGTGCTAATGCCTTAACACTAACACTCCTACTTTATTACATCATTATATCATAAATTTTATTATTTAAACAAATTTTAATCATTATTTTTTTCTTCTTCAGATTCTTTTATAAGCTCTTTTAATTTCTTAAGTGCTTCTTTTAATCCTCCAACTTCATCTATGAGACCATAATCTACAGCTTCTTTTCCTATTAATACACTGCCAACATCACTTACAAGTTCGTCTTTTTCATGCATAAGTTTCTCAAGTACATCTTTTTTTATATTTGATGTTCTTATTATAAATTGAATTATTCTATCTTGCATCTTTTTAAAATATTCAAAAGTCTCATTTATACCAATCACAAGACCAGTAGTTCTCACAGGATGTATAATCATGGTTGCTGTTGGTGCTATAAATGAGTAATTTCCAGCTGTAGCAAGAGGAACTCCTATACTATGGCTTCCTCCTAGAACAAGAGTAACTACTTTTTTGGACATACTGTTTAAAAGCTCTGCAATAGCTAGACCTGCTTCAATATCTCCTCCAACAGTATTTAAAACAACTAATACTCCTTTGACATCATTACTTTCCTCAATTGAGTATAGCATTGGAATTATATGCTCATACTTTGTAGCTTTTTTTTGAGGATTTCCTATAAAATGTCCCTCAATTTCTCCAATTATAGTTATACATTGAATATCCTTAGGAGGTTGAGGTGGCATTTCATTAGTGCCAAATTGCTTTATACATTCTCTCTCTTCGCAACTAGATTCTTCACTACAATTATCTTTATCAAATCTTTCATTATCTTCTCTATAATCTTTCATAAAAAAACTCCTATCAAAATTATATTTAACTTAGTTTTACCAAATAAATCAAATATATTAAGATATATATGAAATTATCAAATTTAAGCAAAAAATAATTGTATTATAGTGTTTATTTTAAGTAAAATTGTTGATGTATAGCATGTACTGCTGTATGCATATCTTCTTCACTAACTAAACAAGATATAGTCATATTTGAGTCTGATGTTTGTAAAAGAGATACTCCTTCTTTTGATAATCCTCTAACCACCTTTGACATGATACCAGACATTTCATCAGCAATTCTTGAACATATCAATGTTACCTTAGCGCAATCTCTATTTACTTCATAATCCAATTCAAATTTATCTAATATTTCCTTTAATGATTTTATATCAGCATCTTCTACAACAAACGCTTTTTCTGATATGAAAAAATTTATCATATCTATATTTATAAATTTCTTTTCTATCTCATTTAACACTTCTGTAAACACTTCTTCTGCTGATTTAATCTTAACTTGTGCTACACTATCTTTGTTTGCAACAGCAACTTTAAAATCTTTTTCTTGTTCATATTCTATATTCTCTTCTAAATGTCTACATAAAGAACCTATTCTTGTACCTTCAAAAGTTGGGTTCATTGTATTTTTTATAGCTAAAGTTATATTGCCACTTTTAGCTAATTGTACGGCTCTTGGATGTATTACCTTTGCACCTTTGTCAGCCATTTGGAATACTTCCTCATAATCTATAAAACTTAATACTTTAGCGTTTGGCTCTACTCTAGGGTCTGCAGTCATTATACCATCCACATCAGTGTAAATTTCAACGGTTTCACATTCTAAAGCTTTACCAATAGCAACTGCTGATGTATCGCTTCCTCCTCTTCCAAGAGTAGTTATTTCTCCATCATCTGTTACACCCTGGAATCCAGCTATAACTACAACCTTACCATCATCTAAAGCTCTTTTTACCTTTTTAGGATTTATATACTTTATCTTTGCATTAGAATATTCATCACTTGTAATTATACCTGCTTGCTGACCAGTAAAGAAAACAGAATCTATCCCCTGTGCATTCAATAAATTAGCAAGAATTGTTCCTGATATTATTTCCCCACAAGACATTATTAAATCAAGTTCTCTTTTACTTGGTTCATCATTTACTGCACTACACAAATTTATAAGTGTATCTGTAGCATATGGAGCTCCTTTTCTTCCCATTGCTGAAACTACTAGTACTAATTGTAATTCTTCATCATTTTCTTTGTATGCTTTTACTATCTTACATACTTCATTCATTTTTTCATATGATTCTACTGATGTCCCACCAAACTTTTGCACTAAAATACTCATTTTTTCCTCCTAAATATATCCCTCATATTCTATAATTATCATGTCATTACCTATTTTTTTTACATTTCTCCATGGTACTTCTAAAAATGACTTATCTTTTCTTCTGGCAAAAAAGCCTTTTTCTCTTGGAATTAAAAGCGCTAATATACCGCCTGTAGTTTCATCTAGTATAAGGTCACATTCTCCAATGACCCCCAATCTTTCTCCTGTGACCAAGTTAACTATTTCCTTACCTGCTATTTCAGATAAATTCATATTTTATACCTCCAGAGATTTACTTTTTTCAATATTAATCCAGGTGTAGAATCTTTTCTACATCTCTTCCAACTATACATGTACCAATATTTTCGATATTGAATACCTTATCAACAACCTTCTTTACTGAACTAATATCAACATTATCTATACATTCAAGTATTTCATCTGTAGTTTTTACTTTTTTACTAAGTAACATAGATTTACCAGTAGACATCATTCTACTGCTGGTACTTTCTAAATCCAATATATAATTGCCTTTTAACTGCTCCTTACTTTCAGATATTTCTTTTTCTGTAAGATAGTTTTTCCTTATATTTTCAATTTCTTTCTTTATTAAGTTATACACATCTTGCAAATTTTCTGTACTCATACTTGCAAATATACCTAATTCACCACATTTTCTATATAATGTCTGTGATGAGTATATTGAATATACTAAACCTTTTTCCTCCCTTATTTTCTGAAAAAGCCTTGAGCTTATACTTCCACCGAAAATATTATTTACCACTGCCATTGAGTAGACCTCTTCATCATTTTCAAAAGGAATACCTTTTAGACACATAGCTAAGTTTACCTGTTCAATATCTTTATTTTTTGATACAAAGCAAGGATTAAACTCAGCCTCGCTTATGTCTATACTTAAATTTTTCTTTTCCCAGTGTCCAAATTTTGATTTAATTTTCTCTACCATATCATCAAAGTTAAAGTTTCCAACTATAGAAATAACAGCGTTATTTGGAATATAATACTTGTTTAAGTATTCTAACATGGATTCCCTAGTTATACTGTATAGAGAATCTTTTGTCCCAATTATATTCATTCCTAGACCATCATTAGCATATATATTTTCTACCAACAAATCATACGACAAGTCATCTGGGGAATCTTCATACATCTTAAGTTCTTCCAATATTATAAGTCTTTCCTTATCTATATCATTCTTATCAAATTTAGAATTTAGTATCATATCACTTAATACATCAATTCCTGTATCTATATGCTCATCTATTAGTTTTACATAATAACATGTACATTCTTTACTTGTAAATGCATTTATTTGACCACCCAAATTATCTATTGAGCTAGCAATCTCTTTTGATGTTCTGTTTTTTGTTCCTTTAAACATCATATGCTCTATAAAATGAGAAGTTCCACTCACCTGTGGTTCTTCTATCCTAGAGCCTGCATTTATCCAAATACCTAATGTTATTGACTTTAGATATGGTATTTCTTCACCAATTATTGTAAGTTCATTTTCTAGTATTTTTGTCTTATACATTACATTCTCCTAAAAATTTATTATTTGTTTCATATTGGATTATTGAAAACACTATGTTTTAATTCTATTTATTTTTATATGTATTACATTATAAGTCAGTCTCTTAATTAATTCAACCACAACCTATACAATCTTAACCAAATATTTATACTTTGTCTACTTAAATACATCACTAAGTTTTCCTGGCTTTAGTCCTTTTTCTCTTACAATTGCTATAATATCATCTATACATTTTGTCGTTGCATCAGTTGGGTGCATTAAGATTATACTACTATCTTTAATATCTTTTTTCTTCATTCTGTCAATGATTACTTCTGGTTGGTCCTTGTATTTCCAGTCTATAGTATCAGCATCCCATTTGATAGAAGTATATCCTAATGCTTTAGCAGCCTTTACTGTTTCTGGACCAAAAGAACCTGCTGGTGCTTGAAAAAATTTAGTTTTTTCACCTATAATTTCTTCAATTATCTTTTTAGATGTCTCTATTTGTTCATAATTATTTTCATATGATAATGTCGAGTAATCTAAATGTTTGTATCCATGATTACCTATTTCATGTCCTTGTTTTTTTATCTTTAATAATTCGTCCTTATTCTTTTCTGCCCATTTACCAGTTACATTAAATGTAATCTTTACATTTTCTTTTTTAAGTGTTTCTAAAATGGATTCTACGTACTCTGTTTCCCATCCAAGGTCTATGTTACAGGTCAACGCAACATATCCACTTTTATCCTTTGTACCTCTTTCATATGGTAAATCTACACCATTAAATAAATTAAATACCGGCTTATTGTTAAATAACTTTAATACCATTACCCCTCCTGATAATACTAATAATATTACTAAAATTAGTATTATGATTTTTTTGAGCTTACTCTTATTAAGTACCATCATTATCATTAAAACTCCCCCTAATTATGTACAAATTGTTTCTTATTTAATACTATTAAAAATAAGCTCTGTTTATGCACTAAATATAACTTAAGTGATTTTCTATATACCAATAAAACTTTCTATTAATTAACTTTTAAATAACTTCTTCATAAGAGTAAAAGTTTACAAAAAAAGAACTGTAAGTTATCTATCACTAGTCTTTTAAAACTATCTACTTTTTTGTATTTAAAAAAGCAAAATCCTAAGACTTTGCTTTTAATTATATAATAAATTATTTATTTTTATGCTCTGGTTTTGGTAAAAGAACTTTTCTTGATAAATTAACTCTTCCTTTTTCATCAATTTCTGTAACTTTAACTTCAACTTCATCTCCTATATTCAATACATCTTCAACTTTGGCAACTCTTTCATGAGCTATATGAGATATATGAAGTAATCCTTCTTTTCCCGGAAGTATCTCAACAAATGCTCCAAAGTTCATTATTCTACTTACTTTACCTTTATAAGTTTTTCCTACTTCTGGTTCAACTACTATATTATTTATAAGTTCTTGGGCTTTCTTAATCATATCAATCTCAATACCTGATATAAATACTTCTCCAGTTTGTTCAATATCTATCTTAACTCCAGTTTCGTCTATTATCTTAGTTATTATCTTTCCACCAGGTCCTATTACATCCTTTATCTTGTCAGGATTTATTTGCATTTTAACAATCTTAGGTGCATATGGTGAAAGTTCTGGTTTTGGCTGAGATATAGTTTTTCTCATCTCTCCTAGTATATGGATTCTACCTTCTTTAGCTTGTTTTAAAGCACGTTGTAGAATTTCTTTGTCTATACCATCTATTTTTATATCCATTTGTATTGCTGTTATACCATATTCTGTACCAGCTACTTTAAAGTCCATATCTCCTAAATGGTCTTCCATACCTTGTATATCTGAAAGCACTGCAACCTTACCATCATGCTTTATAAGTCCCATTGCTATACCTGCAACCATATCCTTTATAGGTACACCTGCATCAAGTAAAGATAATGTTGAACCACATACACTTGCTTGAGATGTAGAACCATTTGAACTTAATACTTCAGAAACTAATCTAATAGCATAAGGAAATTCTTCTTGAGATGGTATTACTGGTAATAAAGCTCTTTCTGCTAAGGCACCATGTCCTATTTCTCTTCTTCCTGGTCCTCTTGATGGTCTAGCTTCTCCAACACTATATGCAGGGAAATTATAATGATGCATATATCTCTTGTTTTCTTCTTCATCCAATCCATCTAACTTTTGAACATCTCCTAAAGCACCTAAAGTAGCCACATTAAGTACTTGAGTTTGTCCTCTAGTAAATATAGCTGAGCCATGAGCTCTAGGTATCATACCAGTTTCACACCATATAGGTCTTATTTCTTCAAGTTTTCTATTGTCTGGTCTTACATTTTCATGTACTATAAGTTTTCTTACTTCTTCTTTTATTATATCTTGTAATACTTCTTCTATATCACCAATAAACTCTTCAAAATCCTCTAGAGTCTCCCCAAAGTGAGCTAAAGTTTCTTCTTTAACTCTATCCATATTTTCCATTCTCTCTAACTTTTCAAAAGTCTGAACTGCTTTTTTCATCTTATCAGTTGCAAATTCACGAACCAACTGAGTTATTTCTTCTCCTGCATGGTATAATTCAACAGTCATTTTTTCTTTTCCAACTTCTGCAACTATACCTTCTATAAACTCAACTATTTTTTTTATTTCTTGATGAGCAAATAAAATAGCATCAAGCATTACCTCATCTGGAACTTCATCAGCTCCAGCTTCAACCATCATTATTGCTTCCTTTGTACCTGAAACAACTAGATGCATTGAACTTTTTTCTCTTTGCTCTGCGTTTGGATTTACAACAAATGCACCATCTACAAGACCAACACATACTGAACCTGTTGGTCCATTAAATGGTATATCTGATATAGAAAGGGCTATTGAAGAACCTATCATTGCTACTATATCTGGTGTGCAATCTTGGTCTACTGATAAAACTGTTGCAACTACCTGAACATCATTTCTAAATCCTTTTGGGAATAAAGGTCTTATTGGTCTATCTATCAATCTTGATGTAAGTATAGCTTTTTCTGAAGGCTTACCTTCTCTCTTTAAAAAACCTCCAGGTATCTTACCTACAGAGTATAATTTTTCTTCATAATCCACACTTAAAGGAAAAAAGTCTATTCCGTCTCTAGGTTTGGCTGACTTAGTTGTATTTACCATTACCATACTATCACTATATCTAACTATACAACTACCATTAGCCATTTCACAAATCTTTCCTACTTCTACAGAAAGTTCTCTTCCTGCAAAATCCATTTTAAATATTTTATGTTCAAACATTAATGCTTGTCCTCCTCTTATTAAAAAACACGTATATCACTCTATTTACTATATTATCAAAAATACTATAAATTAACAATATAAAATTATCTTCACATATATATGCAAAAACCTTATATTACTACTAATTAGAACAACTTATAGCCAATATATCTGGCCCTGTATGAGAGCAAATAGAAACTCCTCCTCGAGTAAATAATAATCTTCTTGCCTTTATCCTTTTATTTACTTCATCTTTTAATATTTCACAATCATGTAAATTATCTCCACAACCTATTGTGACGATTTTTCCTTCCAAAGACCCTTCATTCATTTCTAAAATTATGTCAACCAATTTGCTTGCTATATTCTTTACTCCTCTAACCTTATTTACTAGCTTAGCTTCCCCATTATCAAAGAAAAATATAGGCTTTATATTCAACATATTTCCTATCAAAGCAGTTGCAACTGGAACTCTTCCACTTTGCTTTAAAAAATCAAGTGTATATGGTGCAAAAAGTAATCTTACACTACTGCGAGTATTCTCTAGCTCCTCTATGATTTCTTCAAAGCCTAGACCCTCTTCAAGAAGTTCACACGCCTTTATAACATATTGTCCACTGCCAAGAGATAAATTTCTAGTATCAAATATATGTATTTTTTCATTTTCATCTACATCATTTTTAGCTATCATGGCACTTTGGAAAGTTCCTGATGCGTTTGCTGCTCCTGTTAGACAAATTATATAATAGCCCTCTTCTATGACCTTATCAAATACTTCTTTAAACTCCATATACGTAGCTTGTGAAGTTTTAGGTATTTGCTTGATTTCTTTTACTTTTTTATAAAACTCTTCTTTCTTTATATCTACGCCTTCTATATATTCTCTATCATTAAAAATAACTGTAAGTGGCACTATCTCTATATAATCTTTTTCTGATATTTCATCTGGAATATCGCATAAACTATCACATATTAACTTTATTTTCAAAATAATATCCTCCTTATTCCAACTAATTATCCTGTTATAAAACTTCTATATTTATCCTGTCTTTCCTTTTAAATTGATTATGTATTTATATACTATTTTAATATTCTTACCCAATATTATTCATTTTATAATTCTTTATAATATATGAAATACTTTTATTATTAACCATTTTACTTTATAATGAATTAACTATAAAAAAGCAGGTATACACTATACCTGCTTTTTTATAAAGAATGAAATTACTTTCTTAATCCTAATTTAGCTATTAATGCTCTATATCCCTCAAGATCTTTTTCTTTTAAGTAAGCTAATAAGTTTCTTCTTCTACCAACCATTTTTAATAGTCCTCTTCTTGAATGGTGGTCTTTCTTATGAGTTTTTAAATGTCCATTTAACTCGTTTATTCTAGCTGTTAATAAAGCTATTTGTACTTCTGGAGAACCAGTATCTCCTTCAGCTCTTCCGTATTCTTTTATTATTTCTGATTTGTTTATCATTTAGATTACCTCCATAATTTTTTAGAAACGCCTATTACTAAGCATTGATTGGAGTATTCAAATGCCGAGTAATGGTTATTTTCCTTAATCATTTTACCATACATTACTTACTTTTGCAAACATAGTTTTCATACACATAATTTGTATCATTAAACAATTGATTTTTTAAATCATCTATTGAATTAAACTTTCTTTCATCCCTTATTCTTTCCAAAAATTCAATAATTATATTTTCACCATAAATATCTCTATCAAACTCTAAAATATTTGTTTCAATAGATAAAGATTTTCCATTAACTGTTGGGTTGTAACCTACATTTGTAGCACCAAAATAAGCCTCATCTCCAATATGTACAATAGAAGTATAGATACCTCTCTTTGGAACGAGCATATTATTCTTAAGGTCAATATTTGCTGTTGGAAATCCAATAGTTCTTCCAAGATGTTTGGAATGTATAACACAACCTTCTAACTTGTAATTACGACCTAAATACTCTTTGACATTAGCCATATCACCCTGAGATACTAAACTTCTAATATAAGTACTACTCACTCTTACACCATTTATTTTGATTGGTTTTATTACTTCTACCTCAAAACCAAATTCATGTTCTAAGCTTTTTAATAGATTAACATTACCTTCTTTGGCTCTTGCAAACGTAAAGTCATGTCCAATTACTACCTTTTTAGCTTTTAATTTTTTTACTAGTATATCATTTACGAAATCCTTTGCAGGTATTTTAGTCATATACTCATCAAATGGTATGATTACAACTATATCTATTCCCAATTCTTCTAATAATTTTATCTTATCATCATTACTTATAATATTTTTTGTTGAGTTTGGTCTAAAGTAATTTACAGGATGATTTGCAAATGTAAATACGATACTCTGCATATTTTCTTTTTTTGCATGTTCAACTGTTTTTCTTATAAGAACTTGATGTCCTTTGTGTACACCATCAAAATTTCCTATGGTAATGACACTTCCTTTTATGTTTGCTATTTCTTTTATAGATTTTATAATCACCATAATAAATTTTCCCCGCTAAAATATAATTTACTCTTAACTTATTCACAAACTATTATAGCATAAGTAAAAGAGATAGACTATAGAAGTTATTATAGTACTATCTCTTTTATTGTTTTTTTAAATACATTAGTTATATGAACATCTTATCACTTTTAACACTTATTGTATTATTATGTTTTGATAACTTTCCTAAGCCTAAGAAATTATCTGTACTGTATACCCTTACAAATTCATCATCTTTATTGCAATTATTTTTCAAAAATCTTTTATCATCTATGGAGCCACCATTGCTATAATATTTTATAGCACTAGGATTTAATACAATATAATTAAACGAATCAAGTACATAATCTATATCATATAAGTATTTGTCTAAAGTTTTATCTTCATAAAACAATTCTAGTTCTTCTAATGTTATTGAATTATCTAAGTCAAATTTACCAGAAGATGTTCTATTCAAAAATGACATGTATGCTCCACAACCTAGATATTCTCCTATATCATGGCAAATACTTCTCACATAAGTCCCTTTAGAACACTCAACATAAAACATTACTTTTTTACCTTTTATACTGAGTATTTTTATGTCTTTTATATTTACTCTTCTTGTTTTTAAAGTAATTTCAGATTGCCTACCACTTCTTACTAAATCACACATTCTCTTTCCATTTACCTTTAAAGCTGAATAAATTGGTGGAAGTTGATTTATTTCTCCTCTTTGTGTATCAAAAGCTCTTTCTATCTCTTCATCACTAAATTTAAAATCATCAACTTTTTTTAAAATTTCACCTGAGGCATCATAGGTATCTGTACTTATACCTAAAGTAAGCTCACATATATACGATTTATCTTTATTTAAGATAACTTCACATACTTTTGTAGCTTTCCCTATACAGATTGGTAAAACACCTGAAGCATCTGGGTCAAGAGTACCTGTGTGACCGACTTTTTTTATATTTAAAATCTTTCTCACTCTACTTACAACATCATGAGATGTCATACCTGTAGGTTTCAATATACTTATAATCTTATTCATTTTACTGTCACCTTAAATTGATTTTAACACTGCCTCTAGTACCATTTTCTTTGCATTATCAATACTCTCTCTAATAGTACATCCAGCAGCCCTTACATGACCACCACCGCCAAATAACTTGGCTATTTCACTTACATCAACATAATTTTTTGACCTAAAACTCACTTTAACTTCATTTTGTTTTTTCTCTTTAAATAAAATTCCAACTTCAATACCTTTTATGTCTCTTGTATATGTTGTTATTCCATCAACATCATTAAAGCTAATATTATTTCTATTCATCATGTCTTGAGTTAAAACTATACTAGATACCTTTGACTGAACCTCCCATGACTAAAGTCACAGGGTTCCTGCTTCACAGAATTTTGCATATTAAAATATGTCTTACTAATTCTCCACAGGCTATCCCCGTAGTTCCTACGGTTCTTACATACGTTATTTATTTTGAATTGTTATTAGTCTTAATCCTTCTTTTAATATATTTATACTTGCATTTATATCTCTATCGTGAGTTTCATTACAACTAGGACAAATCCATTCTCTTATATTTAAGTTCTTCACTTCCTCGTTTTTGTACCCACATTTATTGCATATTTGTGAACTTGCAAAGAATTTACCCACCTTTACAATTTGTCTACCATACCAATTAGCCTTGTATTCTAATTGACGAATAAACTCTGACCATGACACATCAGAAATTAAGCGAGATAGTTTACGATTTCTAATCATATCCTCTGTAAATCTTCTATGCAAATAATATCATTCTCTTTTATTAATTTAGTAGATAGTTTTTGTAGAAAATCATTTCTTTGATTGGCTATATGTTCTTGAAGTCTTGCAACTTTTAATCTTGCTTTATTTCTATTTAAACTACCGATTGTTTTTCTCGATAATTCTCTTTGTAATTTAGCAAGCTTGTTTAATGACTTCTTAAGATACTTAGGATTTTCTATAAATTCTCCACAACTTGAGATACAAAATTCTTTAATTCCTAAATCTAAACCTATCTGATTATTAGTATTTTCAAATACTTCAATATCTACATCAGTACAGCATAATGATACATAATATCTACCACTTGGCTCTTTAGATATAGTAGCATTAAGTATTCTCCCTTGAGGTACTTGTTTATCCCTTATTTTAACCATACCAAGTTTAGGTAATTTTATATATTGACTAAAGTACATAATGTTTCCATTTGTAAAGTTAGTTTTATATGAAAATCTATTAGTTTTCTTTGATTTAAATTTAGGAAATCCTGCCTTTTCTTTAAAGAATTTTTCATATGCGTTTTCTAAATCTTTTAAGGCGTTTTGTAGTGAAAATTTGTCAGGTTCTTTAAGCCACTTTAATTCTTTTTTTAAATTGGTCAAATCAGAACTGCACTGTTTATAAGTAAAAGTTTCTTTATCATTTTTATAAACTTCTATTCTTTTAGCAAGATACTTATTATATACAAATCTACAACATCCAAAAGTTTTGTTAATTAACTCTTGCTGTTTTTTATTTGGATACATTCTAAACTTATAAGCTTTTTCCACTGCTATCACCTCACTTTAATTGTTTTTTGATACACTTTTTAATGATTTTATCATATTTAATATATTATATAATGCTGTGGTGAACAATTTATTAATCACCTATCATAATATTAACAAATGTAATTATTTAAAACAATTATTTAGAAGGTTTTATATTTAATTTTAAATAACATATTTAAGAACCGTAAGTCTTAACTTTTATCATTTTTGAGGTTGTCGTTCACATAAGTTCGCTACTACCTATGCAGTTCTCTTATGAACTTCTTACACTTTCATGCAAGCACAGACTATATCTTATCCTTCGGCATTATCCGTTAAGGTCTACCCACTTCCACTACCAATAACTTGTAGTGTACTTCCCTCAAGAGGAATAGTCGTTGAAGTTTCTCCTATTCGGAGTTTACCTGCTGATTGCCCATTTTAAAGTACTTAGGATTTAACCTTATACCATCTAACCAATTTTTTCTACTTTCGTAACTTTCACACTTAGGTTTATTTCATCCTTATGTTTTAGTTTGGTTAGCTTTAGGGGTTTCCAGCAATTCAAGTAGTATTGGATAGGTTTTATCCTATCTCTACATATAAGTTTCCCTATATGCTGACTATTTTAGCTACTAACTCATGACTAAAGTCACGAGTGTGCGTAACTATTTTTTAATCAAATATCTCCAAACCCTTTAGAGCTTCTCCCAACAATTTATAATAATCAGAAGAATTACTTTGATATATATTTTGTATTATAGTATTTTTTTGTGCACCTAAAACAAGTAAATTCTTTGCCATTTCAAAACTACTTGCATGTGCATTTGAATATGAAAAATTTCCAGTGTCAGTTACAAGACCTGTATATAAACATGTTGCTATATCTTCATTTATAATATTAATATCTTTTATTTGCTGGAATCTGACCAATAAATTATAAACTAATTCACATGTAGAAGATGCATCAATATCCACATAATTTAAATCTCCATATGAATCATTACTAGCATGATGGTCAATACAGATTAATTTTGATGCATTATTTTTTATTTCATCACTTACACATATTCTCATTTTATCTCCACAATCAAGTGCAATTAGAGAATACTCCTTCATATTAAGTTCATTAGATTTATAGATTTTTACACCTTCAACCAAAAATCTTAAATTTAATGGAACTTCGTCATCAAGTACATAATATACATTTTTACCTAAATTCTTCAATGTATAATACATTGAAAGTGTAGAACCAATATTATCTCCATCTGGACTGATATGAGAGGTAACTATAAAATAGTCACCCTCATAAATATAGTTTATGATACTATCCATATTATTCATCATAATTTTCATCCTCATTTTGTTGAGCATTTTTTTCATTAACTCTTTTTATAAGGCTATCCATATACATTCCTTTTTCTATTGAATCATCAATTTTAAATACTATCTCAGGAATATATCTAAGTTTTATATTTTTTCCTACTTCTCTTCTTATATACCCTCCAGCACTTTTAAGACCTGTTAGTGTAGATTCTTCATCTCCACCTAAAACACTTACATATACATAAGCATATCTTAGGTCATTTGTAACTTCTACATCAGTTACACTTACCATAGAGGTTATTCTAGGGTCTTTTACTCCATTTATAAGCATAGTACTTACTACTTTTCTTATTTCTTCTGCTATTCTTCTTGTTCTATTATATGATGCCATACCATCGACCTTCTTTACTAACTGATTTTCTTTGATACGAATTTATAATTTTCTTTCTACTTCTTTAGTTATATAAGCTTCTACTATATCGCCTTCTTTTATATCGTTATAATTTACAAAACTCATACCACATTCGTATCCAGAATTAACTTCTTTTACATCATCTTTAAATCTCTTAAGTGCTGCAAGCTCACCTTCATGTATTATTATACTATCTCTAACTAATCTTACTTTACAGTTTCTAAATATCTTACCATTAGTCACATAACATCCAGCTACTGTTCCAACACCAGATATTTTATATATTTCTCTTATTTCAGCTTTTCCTGTTTCTTCATCAACATATTCAGGGTCTAACATACCAGTCATAGCAGCTTGTATATCTTCTATAGCCTTGTATATTATAGTATATGTTCTTATATCAACATTTTCCTTTTCTCCTAGAGATTCTGCACCTGGAACTGGTCTTACATTGAATCCTATGATTATTGCGTTAGAAGCTGCTGCAAGTAATATGTCTGATTCTGTTACAGCTCCAACACCACCATGTATTACTTTAACCTGAACTTCTTCATTTGATAATTTTTCTAAAGATTGTTTAACTGCTTGTACTGAACCTTGTACATCTGCTTTTATAACTATATTAAGGTCTTTTATAGAACCTTCACTCATTTGACTAAATAAAGCATCTAGTGATAATCTTTGAGTTGATTTTAACATCTCATCTCTAACTAATTGTTGTCTTCTTGCTGCTACACTTCTAGCAATTTTATCTGTTGGAACCTCAACAAATTGGTCTCCACCTTGTGGAACTTCTGATAGACCTAATATTTCCACTGCTGTAGATGGGCCTGCTGTTTTTACTCTCTTACCTTTTGCATTTATCATTGCTCTAACTTTACCACATGCAACACCTGCAACGATTGGGTCACCTACTGTTAAAGTACCACCTTGAACAAGTACTGTTGCAACTGGTCCTCTTCCTTTATCAAGCTCAGCTTCTATAACAGTTCCTACTGCTCTTTTATTTGGATTAGCTCTTAACTCTTCCATTTCAGCAACCAATAATACCATTTCTAAAAGTGTATCTATTCCTTCTTTTTTCTTAGCTGATACTGGAACTGCTATTACTTCTCCACCCCAGTCTTCAACTAATAATCCTTGGTCCGCTAATTCTTGTTTAACTTTGTCTGGATTTGCACCTGGCTTATCTATTTTATTGATAGCAACTATTAAAGGTACACCTGCTGCTTTAGCATGGTTTATAGCTTCCACTGTTTGAGGCATTATACCATCATCTGCTGCAACTACTAATATTGCTATATCTGTAACTTGTGCTCCTCTTGCTCTCATTGATGTGAAAGCCTCATGTCCTGGAGTATCTAAAAATACTATTTTGTGTCCATTGATTTTGACTTCTGAAGCTCCTATATGTTGAGTAATGCCTCCTGCTTCACCTGAAATTACATCAGTTTTTCTTATTGCATCTAATAAAGATGTCTTACCATGGTCAACATGTCCCATAACTGTAACAACTGGTGGTCTAGGTTTTAAGTCCTCTTCTTTATCTTCTTCAATTTCCATTAAAGCTTCTATTTCTAAAGCTTCTGTATCATCACTTTCAGCTACTGTTAATTCAAATCCATAGTCTTTGGCAGCTAAAGCAGCAATCTCAAAACTTATCTCTTGATTTATTGTTGCCATAGTTCCCATTTTCATAAGCTTCATAATTATTTCTGATGGAGATTTATCTAATTTCGTTGCTAATACTTGTACTGTCAACTTTCCATCTATTTCTATAACATTTCCATTTTCTTGAGATGAATCTTCACCTAACATTTCAAGTGCTAATTCTAACTCTTCACCTTCTAATACTGAATCTTTGTCAGTTACATTTATATCTAATTCAGCTAACTTATTTATAAGCTCTTCATTTGATATATTTAATTTTTCTGCTATTTGGTATACTCTTGTTTTTGACACAAGATCACCCCCTATTTTATTTTAAATTTCTATTAGTTCAATTATCTTTTTAGAAAAATTTTCATCTTTTATTCCTACAACTGCTCTTGGAGATTTTCCTATTGCAAATCCTATTTCCTCTTTTGTTGAAAAAAATAGATATGGAATATTTCTAAAAGTTGATTTATCTTTAAAAAGTTTTTTGGTATTATTTGATGCATCTTCTGCTATTAAAATTAAATTTACTTTTCCTTTTTTAAGGTCAAGCAAAGTTGAATCATCACCAGACACTATTTTCCCTGCACGAGTTGCGAGCCCTAAGAACGAAAGTACTTTTTCTTTATTATTTTTCATATTCTTCTAACTCCATAAGTAGATTATCATAGACTTCATCAGGAACATCTATCTTAAAAGCTTTATTTAACGCTTTACTTTTTATAGCTTTTTTTAAACATTCAGAGCTTTTACATACATATGCTCCTCTTCCATTAGCTCTTCCTGTTGGGTCTAAAAATATTTTTCCTTCTTTATTTTTAACTATTCTTATAAGCTCTTTTTTAGAGTCTCTATCTTGACATGCTATGCATTTTCTTTGAGGCACTTTTTTTACTTTTTTCAAAATCATCCCTCCTTACTCTTCTTCAATAAAATTATCATCTGAAGTATCTAACTCCTCTTGGTTGATAAATTCAGCTTCAACATCCTCATCTTCTATTTCTTTGGAATTTTCAAGATTTAACATTTCTTGTTCTGCTTGAGATTCGCTCTTAATATCTATTTTCCAGTTAGTCAATTTTGCTGCAAGTCTTGCATTTTGACCTTCCTTACCTATAGCAAGCGATAACTGATAATCTGGAACGATTACTAATGCAGACTTTTCATCTTCATTTATATCTACTCTAACAACCTTTGATGGGCTAAGTGCTGCTGATATAAACTCTGCTGGGTCTTCGCTATATTTTATTATATCTATTTTTTCATCACCAAGTTCATCCACTATATTTTTTACTCTAAGTCCTTTTGGTCCAACACAAGCTCCAATTGGGTCTATTTTTTCATCTATAGATTTTACTGCCATTTTAGTTCTTGACCCAGCTTCTCTTGCTACAGATTTTATTTGAACTATTCCTTCATATATTTCAGGAACTTCTTCTTCAAATAATCTCTTTACTAAACCTGGATGACTTCTTGATACAACTATTTGAGGTCCTTTGTTAGTCTTTTTAACTTCAAGTATATAGAATTTTATTTTTTGACCTGCTCTATAATTCTCAAATGGTATTTGCTCACTTTGAGTCATTATACCTTCTATTCTTCCAAGGTTTACATAAACAACATTTTTATTTGCTCTAGCAACCTCTCCTGTAACTATTTCATTTTCTTTTTCTATAAATTCATTATACACTATTTCTCTCTCAGCTTCTCTTATTCTTTGAACAACTACTTGTTTTGCTGTCTGAGCTGCAATTCTTCCAAAATTTTTAGGTGTAACCTCATGTTCTATAATATCACCTAATTCATAATTAGGATTTATCTCTCTAGCATCTGCCAACTCTATCTCTAAGAAAGTATCATATAAATCTGATTCATCAACAACAACTCTTTGAGAAAATACTTTTATATCTCCCTTGTCTCTATCAAACTCAACTCTAACATTTTGTGCTGAACCAAAGTTTTTCTTGTATGCAGTTAAAAGAGCTTGTTCTATAGTGTCTATAAGTATCTCTTTATCTATACCTCTATCAACTACTAATTCATCTAATGCTTCCATAAATTCATGATTCATTTTTTTATATCCTCCCTATTTAATATACCACTAAAACTTTATTGCTAATCTGACAATAGCAACATCTTTTCTATTAAATTCCATTTCCTTACCATTTACAATGATTTTTATATTATTATCTTCTGTTAATCCTACAAGTTCACCTTCAAATTGTTTACATCCATTTAACGGTTTATATAATTTTAAATCTACATCTCTACCTTGATATCTCACAAAATCTCTGTCTTTTTTTAATGCTCTATCAAGTCCTGGAGAAGATACCTCTAAAAAGTAATTCTCTTTTATAGGGTCTTTTTCATCAAGTATTGGGCTTAATTCTCTACTAACTAATTCACATTCATTTAAAGATATTCCTTCTTCTTTATCTATGTATACTCTTAAGTAGTATTCTCCTGCTTCTTTTACATATTCAACATCAACCATTTCAAATCCATGCTCATCCGTTATTTTAGTTACAATCTCCTCGATTGTAGCTTCTAAATTTTTTTTCATTAAATTTCCTCCTATTCAATTGTAAATGACCAGTTCATATAATCTTAAATAAAATATATTTAATAAAATTAAACCAGCTTTTTAATAATATATTTAAAATAAAAGAGTGAGAACAGCGGTCTCACTCTTAGTTTCTGCAAAGTATACTATTTTCTATACTATGATATCATAAAATTCTTTTATTTGCAACTTTTTGAGCTAACTTAAAACAATGACAGTTGATTTCTCTCACTCATATTCTCAAGTGAACCATGATTAGTAAGAGTTTCTATTACCGTTTTTGATATTTTTGTTCTCTTTCTTAAATCTTCTTTTGATATAAATTCACCATTTTTTCTTTCATTTTGAATATTTATAGCAGCATTTCCTCCCAAGCCTTGTATTGCTGCCATTGGTGGAAGTAATGTTTTTTCTCCTACAACTATGAACTCAGTCGCATCTGATTTATATATATCAACTGGTAATAATTTTATTCCTCTAGCATACATTTCAAGAGCAACTTCTAAAACGGTTAACATACCTTTTTCTTTTGTAGTTGCATCATTTCCCAGTGCCTCAATTTCATTTATTTTCGATTTTATAGCATCTAATCCCTTAACAATTAAATCTGCATCAAAATCCTCAACTTTTGTAGTAAAATAAGTAGCATAAAATGCTTCTGGATAGTGAACTTTACAATACGCAATTCTAAATGATGTCATGACATAAGCAACAGCATGTGCTTTTGGGAACATGTACTTAATCTTTTTACATGAACCTATATACCATTCTGGAACATTATTTTTTTTCATTTCTTCAATGTGTTCTGGTTTTAGACCTTTACCTTTTCTTACACTCTCCATTATTGTAAAACTCATTTTTGGAGGTAATCCTTTAAATATTAAATAGTTCATTATGTCATCTCGTGTAGATATAACATCTTTTAATCCAACTATATCTTCTCTAACTAAATCTTGTGCATTATTTACCCAAACATCTGTACCATGAGAAAGACCAGATATACGTACAAGTTCTGCAAATGTAGTAGGTTTGGTGTCAAGTAGCATTTGTCGTACAAACTTAGTTCCAAACTCAGGTACAGCAAGGCAACCTATAGGACAGTTTATTTCTTCTGGTGTAACACCTAATGCTTCTGTAGATGTAAATAAAGACATAGTCTCTTTATCATCCAACGGAATTTCTGTTATATTTATTCCAGTCATATCTTCGAGCATCCTTATAATGGTAGGACCGTCGTGTCCAAGTATATCAAGTTTAAGTATTCTACCACTTATTGAATGATAATCAAAGTGAGTAGTTATAACTCCACAAGAAGTATCATTTGCTGGATACTGTATAGGTGTAAAATCATATACATCTTTATAATCTGGTATAACCATAACTCCCCCAGGATGCTGTCCTGAAGTTCTTTTTACTCCAGTACATCCATTTGAAAGCCTAAGTACTTCTGCATTTGGTACACTTATATTATTTTCTTCTACATATTTTCTTGCATATCCAAAAGCTGTTTTTTCTGCTACAGTACCTATAGTACCAGCTCTATATACGTATCCCTCTCCAAATAGTTCTTCTGTGTATTTATGAATCGTTGGCTGATAATTTCCTGAGAAATTTAAGTCTATATCAGGTTCTTTATCACCTTCAAAACCTAAGAAAACCTCAAATGGAATATCATGACCGTTTTTGGCAAGTTTTCTTCCACATTTCGGGCAATCCTTATCTGGTAAATCAACACCTGAACCCCATTCACCTATTTCATAAAAAAATGAATATTTACAGTCTTCATTTTCACAAATATAATGTGCTGGGAGAGGATTAACTTCTGTTATATCACTCATTGTAGCTGCAAAAGATGAACCAACTGAACCTCTTGAACCAACTAAATACCCATCTGAAAGAGATTTTGCAACTAGTTTTTGAGCTATAATATACATAACTGCATATCCATTGCTTATTATTGAATTTAATTCTCTATCCAGCCTTTTTTGAACTATTTCTGGTATTGGGTCTCCATAGATACGTTTGGCTTTTTTATAACACATTTCTCTTAACTCCACATCTGAACCCTCTATAATTGGAGGATAAGTATCATCTGGTATAGGTTTTATATCTTCAACCATATCAGCAATCAAATTGCTATTTTCAACCACAACTTCATACGCTAATTCTTCACCAAGATAACTAAACTCTTCCAACATTTCATCTGTTGTTCTAAAATGTAAATAAGTTTCTTCTTCATCTACTTTAAATCCTTGAGAATATTTAAGAACTTTTCTTAAGATTGCTTCATGTTTATCTAAAAAATGAACATCCCCAGTAGCTACTGGAATTTTATTAAATTTTTTAGCTGTATCAATTAACTTTCTATTAAGTTCCCTTAACTCTTCTTCATCCTTTACTTCTCCTTTATCAATCATAAATCTATTATTATCTATAGGCATTACTTCAATATAATCGTATAAATCTATTATTTTTTTCATTTCCTCATCAGACACATTCTTCTTTACAGCTTGAAAAACCACTCCTGCTTCACAAGCTGAACCAATTATTAACCCTTCTTTATACTCATTTAATACACTTCTAAGGATTCTCGGTGCTCTAAAAAAATGATTTACATGTGCATCTGAAATTATTTTATATAAATTTTTTATGCCTACAGAATTCTTTGCTATCAAGGTTATATGATTTGTGCTAAGCTTTGTATAATCAATTTTTCCAAGTATATTGTTTACATCACTTAGAGTTTTTGCACCTTTTTCTGTAAGCATCTGTAAAAACTTATTAAATATAAGTGCTGTAGCCTCAGCATCATCCACTGCTCTATGGTGATTTAAAAGAGGTATACCAAGCTCTTTAGCAACAACATTTAATCTATGTCTTTTTAAGTTTGGCAACATTACTCTTGCCAACATAAGTGTATCTACTTTTTTGTTATTATATAATAAACCTTGTTCCCTGCATTTTTGTGATATAAACCCAGTATCAAACTCTGCATTATGTGCTACTAATACACTGTCTCCAACAAATTCCATAAACTTAGGAAGAACTTCTTCAATAGTTGGCTTGTCTTTAATTAGCTCATTAGTTATTCCTGTCAATTCCTGTATCTTATAAGAAATATCTTTTTCAGGGTTTATCAATTCGCTAAATCTATCTACAATTTTAAAATTTTCTATTTTTACAGCACCAATTTCAGTTATTTTATCATTTGTATTGGAAAACCCAGTTGTCTCTATGTCAAATACAACAAATGTCTGTGAGAGTTCTTTATCATTTGCATCCTCTATAATAAGGGAATCATCTTCAACCAAGTATCCCTCTACTCCATAAAGTATTTTTATGTTATTTGACTTACCTGCACTCATGGCATCTGGAAATCCTTGTACAACACCATGGTCTGTTATAGCAATAGCAGAATGTCCCCATTTAGATGCACGTTCTACAAGTTTTTTAACAGAACAAATAGCATCCATAGAAGACATTTGTGTATGTGCATGTAGTTCTACCCTTTTTTCTTCTGATTTATCTTCTCTCTCTATTCTAGTTTCTTTTCTTACCCCACTAATCATCATACTAATTTCTCTTTGATATGTATCGTAAACTATGTCACCTTTGATTTTTAAGTATGCTCCTTTTTTAACACTTTCAAGTACTCCATCTTTGTTTGTATCTGTTAAAAAAAGCTTACAGCTTATTGAACTAGTATAATCTGTAATTGATGCTATCATAAGTATTTTCCCATTTTTAAGTTCTTTAGTGTCAACATCAAATATGTCTCCAACAACTGCAACCGTTCCAGAAGATGCATTTAATTCAACTATATTTTCAATCATAGCATTTGCATTATCTCCATAGATTAAATTTTCATCCACTTCAGACTTAATGACATAACTTTCCTCTTCACTTTCTTCACAGTTATTAACTTTTCCAATTTCTAAAGCCCTAATTCTTTCTTCCATTTCTCTATCATTGATTCTTATAAGTCTCTCTTTATTTACTTTTTCATCAACAGCTTTTTCTATTGTTATATTTAAATCTAATCCCAGCTCTTCACTAAGCACAGTTTTAAGTACATAAATTACATTTTTTTTCATTAATCGCTCATAAAATATACCTTTTGGAAGTTTTATTTTTAATTCTTCATCTAAACAAAGAAATTCTACTTGTTTATACCATCCTGCAATAGATGGACAAAGACACTTTAATATATACAATATATTATTCCAATATTTTTTTATAACATCTTTATTAGATTTCCTCTCAAAACCAGTAAACCTTATCTTCATTCTCATGTCTTTAAAATAGTCGAGTTTATACATCAATTCTTCTTTAAATTTATCTAAAAGTTCATGAGAAACAATATCTTTAGAAGTCAGATAAAAATAAACTATCTTATCTTCCTTAAAATAAACTACTCTATTTATGTAAACTTCTTTAAGTTGCTTTCCAAGACCACTATTATTAATTTCTAATTTATCTAAATATTCCTTAATACTTTCCATATATATCCTCCTTTCTCAAAATTATCTTTATATATATTATTACCACCTTTTATCTATTTCTATCTATTATTCACTTATATTTACTTAGAATTAATATTATAACATAAAAATTTTATTGATACTAAATTTACGGTTTGTAAATTATATACAAAAAGACTATAGATAATTTAAATAAAATGAAAACTACCCATAGTCTATATTCTTTATTTATGTACTACTTGTATTGAGGAACTTCAAAAACCAAATTACTTCCTCCTCCATAAAGACCAATTAAATTCTCCATAATTCCAGAAATTCCATTAGCCCAGTTTACATCAGTTGCATACTGATGCCATGTATAATCATAATTCCACTTCATCTTGTAGATAGTATTCTGATTGTACTTAGAACTATTTACATAATTTTGTGATATCCACTTTGCAGAGCCATCTATTGTAGCTTCTACACTAGTCCAACCATTGGAATACGCTGCTTCTGCACCTGAAACATTAGCACTTTTATCTATTGCTCCTATCCCAAAAAAATTGTATACTTTAACTGGTTTACTAAGGGGTTGACCCTTATAAGATGTTAGTGTCTGACCTTGTGCAAGTGTAGACTTACCATAAGCAGTTTCCCACATAGCATGAGATACTAAGTATACAACATCTATATTATACTTCTTGGCAACATTTATAAATGCTGCTCCCTGATTTTTAAATACACTAGAAGATAAACCATTAAGATACGAGTTAAGACTTGATTCTGAGATACCTCCTCTGTAACTGTTAATCTTTAAAAACTGCATCATACCCTTAGTAGTATTTGTAAAGTTTTTAGGATTTAAATAATATTCTATATCACTTGAACTTGCATTTACAAATGAGCTTGTTCTTTGGGCTGAAAAAGTACTAAATTCAGGACTTGGAGTGCTTCTCCTGTTACTTGGTGCTATCACATTTCCTCCTGCTACTGCCTTTTCAACTTGTTTACTTATATGAGACTCCAAAGTATAACTCAAAGATTTATAATCAATTTTAGCCCCACTTATACCTGACATACCATTTACTTGACCTGATGATGAAGAATCATTACCATTATTATTAGAACTACTATCAGAGTTACTATTTGAGTTATTATTTGATGTATCTGTTGAAGTAGATAAATAATTACCTACTACAAAGGCTTCTTTATTATTAAAATTAATCTTAGCCCATCCACTACTTTCTGATAATACAGTTACCTTACTTCCTTTATAAACCTTTCCTAACTTACTATATGTAGAACCTGGTCCACTTCTTACGTTTAAAGAAGCTGTATTTACAACCTTATTAGTACTTTTTTTATCATTGCTTTGACTAGAATCACTTGAATTACTTTGGCTTACATCTGATAAGTACATACTAGATACATATGCATCTTTTCCATTATACTTTATTTTGGACCATCCGTTACTTTCTGATATTACTTCTACTTTACTTCCTTTTGGCAACTTACCTAACAAACCATAACTTGTATTTGGTCCACTTCTCACATTTAGTGAAGTTGTATTTACCTGTTTAGTTTTTGATTTATTAGTTGAGTTTGAAACATCTCCTAAATAAGAGCTAGATACATAACCTAATCTTCCATTATATTTGATTTTAGACCATCCATTACTCTCTGATATTACTTCTACTTTTTGACCTTTTTTTAGTACAGTTATTACTCTGTAACTTGTACCTGCTCCATTTCTCATATTTAAACTATTTGAAGTAACTTGTTTTTCTTTATTTGTAGACATTCTTAAAGAGCCACTATTTGATTTTGCTATATATTTTGATGAAGCCCAACCTTCTTGTCCAGATTCAGCTTTTATTTTATACCATCCATTAGAAGAGTCTTTAATCAAAACTTTATCATCTTTTTTAGCAACAAAGGCTATACTACTTTCGGCAGTTGGTTCATTTCTTACATTTAAATAATTTATAGTCACTATACCTATATCTCCATCAGCATGTGCATTTACCACACTTAAGGGTAAAATAGCTAATGTTGCTAAAGCTGCTTTTTTCTTCACGTATTTCCCCCGCCCTTCTTATACACTAAAACATTTTAATATAATTATACGATAACTTGTTATTTTAGTAAATATTGTCTATTTATACTATGTATACATTTTATTTATATTCCCTTTATTTAACTTATCAAACTATATATTTATTTGAAATAATAAAACATAAATGTCTTAATATGTAGTACAATTTATATATAATAATTTGGAGGTGTAACTATGGATGCAAATAGCTTAAAAGACTTAATAGCTAATCACAATAATATTGTATTTTTTGGTGGAGCAGGTGTTTCAACTGAATCTAATATTCCAGACTTTAGAAGCTCTACTGGATTATTTAGCCAAAAACTCAATAAACAATTTACTGCTGAACAATTAGTTTCACATACTTTTTTTGTTAGATATCCAGAAGAATTTTTTGAATTTTATAAGGATAAATTAATATATCCTAATGCAAAACCCAACAATGCTCACATAGCTTTAGCAAAACTTGAAGAAATGGGTAAACTTAAAGCTGTCATAACTCAAAATATTGATGGACTTCATCAAATGGCTGGAAGTAAAAATATCCTAGAGCTTCATGGCTCTGTACATAGAAATTATTGTACTAAATGTGGTAAATTTTTTGACTTAGAATCTATGTTAGACCTAGGTGATAATATTCCTTACTGTGACAACTGTGGTTCTATAGTAAAACCAGATGTAGTACTTTATGAAGAAGCCCTTGATAGTGATGTCATTACTAAAACGATTTCTGCTATAAGCAATGCTGATTTACTAATTATAGGAGGTACATCATTAGCTGTATATCCAGCAGCAAGTTTTATAGATTATTACAAAGGCAACTATATTGCTCTTATTAATAAAGCAAATACAGTCTATGATAAGTCAGCTTCTCTCGTAATAAATAAACCTATTGGAGAAGTTTTATATGAAGCTGTACTAAGACAAATATAGATTTATATCACTATATTTATTATATATGTGAGTTTTTATGTTGAATTTAAAGTTTTTTTTTAGTATTATTTTTGTTATGATGTTTTTGTATAAATACGAATAACTTGAAAGGAGCTTTTATGAAACTAAAAACTATATCTTTACCAGAGCTTAATAATTTAGACCCAACACTAGAATCTACATTTATCAAAATGGGTGAAGAACAAGGTGAATTAGCTGAATGTATAGGTAAATTCAGAAATCTAAGTGGAGAAAATAATGATTTAGATGAAGTTGATATTATAAAGAAAACTGCTAAGGAACTAATGGATGTAGCTCAAACATGTGTTACTATGATGTTTAAGCTAGAAGAACAATATGGTATTAATCTTGATGAAATACGCAAGGAGCATATAAAAAAGCTAGAAAAAAGAGGTTACATAAAAAATATAGATAAGTAAGATTTATTACTTATACATTATTAAAATAAATATTAAGGATGGTATCTCAAAATGATTTTTTACTTACATTTGAAATACCATCTTTTTTATTTATGTTATTTTTAATATTTCTATAAAAATTGAATTTCTTTAAATAAGGTTATTTTTTATCATCAAGTTTTCACTTTTTATCACTCTATTCATTTCTTCTTTCTTCATAAATTTTACTGTATTCTTTCACAGCTTCATCCCATGCTTCTATATCAGTTATCCCCTTTTCAACAGCTAATAAATGAACCATCTCAGCTAATTTTGATGCTGACTCTATTATTTCCATTCGTTACACCCTCTCTATTGTCAAATACTTACAAAAACTGTTAATTAGTTATAATATCTGTTATTATTATTTCCAAAAACTCTAATAAATAAAAAATTTTTTATTTTTTGACATAATTAGAAGATATCTACAAAACAATAGAATATTTTTACCTACTAAAATTCATATAAAAAATCTAACTATTATTATCTTTTTTATATATTAAATTGAGAGATAATGAATATATTTATATAGATACATATTAAATTTATTATGGGAGAGAATGTTATATGTTTAAAATTTTTCTTTTTTCTAGTGAACAATTTGTAAGTCTCTTTATATTTGGATTATTTTTATACTATTGTCCAAAACTAACCAAAAATATTTTACCTTATAGCTACACAGTCGAAAAGATAATTTGTACACTACTTGTAATAGTTATGGCTCTAGAGCAATTATTACTTATTTCTTCAGGCAATTATAGTACTTTAAACTCTTTACCAATTGGAATTAATTATATTTGCATATACCTATGTATAGCTATACTGGTTTTTAAGCAGTATCATCTTTTTAATATATTTTTCTCTTGGAGTTTAGTTTGTTCAGTTGGAGAACTTATTTTTTCTAAAAACTTAGGTTATGAATTTCCTAGCTTAATATATTTTATATTTATCTTCTCTAAGTGCCTGATAATTTATGCAAATATCTATATGGTGGATGTTAGAAAATTTAAAGTCAATAGATATGCACTTAGGGATAACTTAGCTATTTGTTTCATTTATTTTTCATTCATATTTTTGCTAAACACATTTACCAACTCACAGTACTATTATGGTTTTTTAAGCCATAGCACAACTGCTATTTTTACATTCATTTTTGTTACTAACATTATGTACATACCTGCTCTTTTATTTAATAGAGATACTTTTATACTTGAAAAAAAGAAAAAGAGTAAATAGTTTATTTAAATTACAAACTAAAGCCACATAGATAATTTTAAATTACAAAAATATCCACGTGGCTTTATAAATTATATTTTATGATTATTGTTTTAGATTTCTACCAAATAGTACAAAGTTTTTATTATATCTTTAAAACAACTGTTCTATTATAGTTTTAGATTCTTCTAAAGAAGCAAATAATTTATCTTTATTATCTATATCTAAGCAATCCATTTTATCACTTATTATAGACACAAACTTTAATATTTCATTATCCAGTATCTTTTCTCCATTTTCAGTTATTCCATAAAAAGTATTTCGTCTATCTCTACTATCTTCTTCCCTATACACATAGTCTTGCTCAACCAATTTATTAAGTAATATACATAGACTAGAAGTAGATACATGTAAGTCTCTACTTAGATTTTTAAGCTCTATTTTATCATGTTTTCTTATTTTTACTAAGGCAAAAAACTGTCTTTCTGTAAGAACCTTATCTTGTTTATATCTTTCGTTATTAATAATCTTTATTAAATTATGAAAGTTATTCATACTTTCTAACAACAAAATAGATAATTCTTTATCGCTCATAACATTCACCTCAAAACTAATGATTTATAACTCCCTCTTATATCTCAAATGCGTTTATATATCTATAAATATAATACTTTTTTTCTTTTTATAATTATACTATATATCAACTTTATTATCTATTTAAATTGTTTTAAACTAAAATCTTATTAAATATAAATGTTTAAATTACACAACAAAATAGTGGAATTTACACTAATCCCACTACTTTATTTAAAATTATATACATATTTGGAAATATTTTATTTTATTCTTACATATTGTTTTTATCTTGATTTTTATTACTTTTTGATATATTTTGAATTTTTTCCAATACTCTAGGAGTTATAGATAATATATTATCCACGAGATTGATATTACTATCTAAACTCATTATTCTAGTCTCTCCACTTTCAACTACTACAAATGCTACTGGTTGTACAGATATAGCTCCTGCACTACCTCCAGCAAAATTCGTATCTGCTTTTTCACTTTTTAATTCAATTTCTTTATCTTTCTCATCATATCCTTTTGAGTATTCTCCTCCTCCTATACCAAATCCAATTGTAACCTTTGATATAGGTACAACCACTGTAGTATCTGTTTTTATAGGGTCTCCTATAATAGTATTTGCATCTATAGAACCTTTAATTGTTTCAAGAGTTGTTTCCATAAGACTCTGTATCGAACCTGTTGCTCTCATTACTATCACCTTCCTTATAATTTCCTTTATTCTTATTCATAATCTTATTAGTCATTATTATAATCTTAAATAAATCTTTTATTCTTGGTCTTATATGTATCCTTATATTTCCCAAAACATAATCTTTTGTAAAATCTGGGTTTACATTTAAATACATTTTTTCTGCGTCAATTATATTAAATAAATTTCCATACAAAGTATTTATCAATACATACACAGAAGATGTTAAGCCAATATTTTCAGTCCCAAAATTAATATTTGAATAAAGTTCATGTATTTTTATCTTTTTTAATAATCTATAAACGCTCAAAAGGTCATCAGCTAATAATATACTTGAATCTATATTATTCTTCATCCCCTCTTTTTTATCATTATTTTTACTATTTTCAGCTGGATAAAGTTGTCTATTTATATTTATTAAATTAAACATGTATTTTATATTAAGCTTTAAACGAATATCTTTGTTGTTTATATCGGCTATTATTAAGATGTTTATATGAGATATTAAAATCAACATAACTACACTTATCATAAAAATTATAACTATTATTAAATACTTAAAATTAAATAATTCATTAAACTCCATATTTATATTATCATCAAAAAATTACTATTTATACTTAATTATCCATATTTATTTTAAGAGAATTATCATTTTATTTTTATACAAAAAAACACAACAACTTAGAGTATTTTAAATCTTTTAAAATTTAAAACTACAGACTAAATTATTGTGATTTTTATATTTTTATTCATTTGTTACTACTTCTTGATAATTTTCTATAGGAGGCAACTCTTCAAGACTTTCTATATTCAACAACTTTAAAAATTCATCTGTTGTTTTGTAAATTATAGGTTTTCCTATCTTATTAAGTCTACCAGCTTCTCTTATAAGTTCATTTTCAAACAAAGTTTGTAGTACCTTATCACATTTTACTCCTCTTATATCCTCTATTTCTACCTTTGTTATTGGTTGTTTGTAGGCAATTATAGTAAGAGTTTCTAATGTAGCTTGGCTCAAACTTTTCTTTTTCTTTGGTTCAATAATCTTCTTTATATATTCTGCATAGTCTTTATTCGTACACATTTGGTATTTATTCTCTAACTTGATTATTTGAATACCTCTATTTTGTTCTCTGTACTCCTCAATAAGTAAATTTAGCATAATCTCTATTTCTTTTGATGAAAGTTCTTTATTTATTATATAGTTTAATTCTTTTATACTTATTGGTTCTCCATATGCAAACATAACAGATTCTATAATATACTTTATATCTTCTCTTTTCATTTTAACACTCCGAACTTTTTCTTATTATAATATCATCAAAAAATATATCTTGTACTACTACTATTTCTTTTTCTTTTATAAGTTCTAATATAGATAAAAAGGTAGCGATTATCTCATCATTTTCATATGATTTTATAATATTTGTAAAAGTAACTTCAATCTTATCTTTTATAATATCTCTTATATATAATATTTTTTCTTCTACAGATATTATCTTCTTCCTTACTATTTTATCTAGTTTCTCATCATTAGCATTTTCAACCTGTGATGCTTTAACCTTAAATATGTATGGAAGTATATTTTTTATTGCTTCTATTGATATATCTTCTAAATCTACATTGTCATCAATAATTATTTCTTCTTTATTTCTATAAAACCTCTCATTAACATAAGTTATATTTTCTTTTATATCTTGTGACGCCACCTTAAACTTTCTATATTCTTCTAACTTTTCCATAAGTTCGATTCTTGGGTCTTCTTCTTCATCTTTTTGTTTATAAAGTAGATATTTAGATTTTATCTCTAAAAGTTTTGATGCCATAGTTATAAATTCACTAGTTATCTCTAAATCCATTTTATCTAGCATTTTCAAATAATTTAGATACTGCTTAGTTATATCTATTATAGATATATCCTTTATGTCTATTTTATGTTTCGTTATTAAATCATACAGTAAATCTAATGGTCCTTCATATACTTGTAATTGTATATTATACTTCATATCAATCCCTCTTTAATCTGTTTATTGTATTAAACAAATAAATATACTATTTTTAGTAGCACTGTATATATTGGTGTTAGTATTATTCTATATATACCAGTAAATAAAGCAATTAATAAAATTATATAACTCATACTTTCAAATTTATACACATATTCATTCCATTTATATGGCACAAATGTAGATATAACTCCCCATCCATCAAGTGGAGGTATAGGAAGTAAGTTAAAGGCTGCAAATCCCATACTATATAAAAACACATACCAAGCTATTGTATTTATCGCATACATATGCACATACTTATTGATAATTACACAAAGTATAGCAGTCAAAACATTACAAAAAACGCCTGCAAGTGAAACTATCAGGTTTCCTATCTTATAGTTTTTAAAGTTATTTGGGTTTACTGGCACTGGTTTTGCCCATCCTATTTTAAGAATAAACATAGCCAAAATACCGATTGGGTCAACATGTCTTACAGGATTTAATGTCATTCTACCATAAGCTTTAGCTGTATCATCTCCCAATAAGTGAGCTGAATAAGCATGGCCAAACTCATGTATTGATATTGCCATAACTATACCAACTAAACTTGCTACTATTTCTCCTATATTCATACTTAACATTAACGTACATCTCCTAAATCAAATTTTTAATACTATTATAACAATTAAATAACTTATAATCAAAATTATTTTATATTATAATAATTTTAACCTATAGGCATAAAATTAAAATTCACTTTTTATTTTATAACTTTTATTATTATATCATATTCATTGTGAAAATATAATAATTATACCTACTGTAAGTATAATATTATATTGACAGGAATTGACATTATTGTCCTTTAGTCAATATCATACAAGAAGTACAAAAAAATATGTGTTACACTTTATATAACATGAAAGGAGGTTAATTGAGTGAAACAAGAAGAGCGCACAGTATGCTTTGATAGAGAATTAAAAATTGAAGCATATAGATTTAAAGGTATAATGCAAAAATTCCCAAACCATTTTCATGAACATTATGTAATTGGTTTTATAGAAAATGGTCAAAGATATTTATCTTGTAAAAACAAAGAGTATACCACAAGCACTGGTGACTTATTACTTTTCAACCCTTTTGATAGCCATACTTGTGAACAGATAGATAATAAAGTACTTGATTACAGATGTATCAATATTAAACCAGAAATAATGAAAAAAACTGTCTTTGAAATTACAGGAGAAAATTATTTACCAAAATTTAATCAACCTGTGATATTTCGCAGTGAACTAGTACCTCTATTACAAGAATTACATCATATAATCATGGAAGAAGAATTAGAGTTTAAAAAAGAAGAACTTTTTTTCTTCCTAATTGAACAATTAATTGAAGAACATACCGAGCCAAATTTGAAGTTTGACTTGGAAAAAACAAATATAGAAATTCAAGCGGTATGTGATTATCTAGAAAATAATTATGCTGAACATATAGTACTTGATGAATTAAGCACTATAGCAGAAATGAATAAGTACTCTCTACTTCGTAATTTTACAAAATTAAAAGGTATTACACCATATAGATACTTAGAAAATATACGAGTAAACAAAGCTAAAAAGCTTTTAGAAAAAGGTGTAGCACCTATAGATGCTGCTATACAGACAGGCTTTGTAGACCAAAGTCACTTTACAAATTTTTTTAAGAATTTTATTGGACTTACACCAAAGCAGTATCAAAATATATTTATAAATGATGATTCAAATAACTTTAAATAAGGTAAAAAGGAGAAATAAAAATGGAAACTAAAAATTCAAAATGTGTTATGGTAATAGACGAAAATTTACCAATGGGAATTATATCAAATACAGCAGCTATAATGGGAATTACACTAGGAAAACATGCTCCAGAAACTATTGGACCAGATGTAGTTGACAAAACAGGTAATAGTCACTTAGGAATTATTGACATCCCTGTACCTATTTTGAAAGGAAACAAAGAAATAATAAAAGATTTACGTAAAAAATTATATACTCTTGAATTTGACGATTTAACTGTTGTAGATTTTTCAGATGTAGCACAAAGTTGTAATGTTTATGATGAATTTGTACAAAAAATTGCTAGTGTACCAGAAGATGAATTACAATATTTTGGTATAGCAATCTATGGAAATAAAAAGAAAGTAAATAAACTTACTGGTAGTATGCCTTTACTTCGATAAGTGTTAAACAATCATATACATAATATTAAACCAAATGATATTATAAGTTACATGCACTTTTCTATATGTCTATAAAAATCATAAAATACTTCTATAATGATAAATAAAAATACCCCTATGGCAAATAATTACATAAGGGTATTTTTTATGTGCGTTATAACTATATCTCATTTGATAATTATTTATATCATGTTATCAATTATTCTTTGAAGCATCTGTAAATAACTTGCCTTATTTATATCTTTAGTATTTATCAATTCCACTTCGCCTATTACTTTTTTATCTTTACATATCTTTATCTTTCCTAAAACAGTTCCCTTTTTAATTGGCATTTTAGGATTTTTTACTATTTCAATTTTCTTCTCAAATTCTTTAGAGCTTCCTTTTTTAATAAGAGCATTCAAATCTTCTTTAGCAACCAATTTAACTTTGTTTTCATCAGCCTTATCCAATGTAAGTGTTGCTATATTATCTCCTTTACTACATAACTTAACACTTTCATAATTAGCAAATCCATAGTTTAAAAGACTAGATGCATCGTTAAATCTTTCTGGAGAAGTCTCTGCTCCCAAAGTTGCTGCAACTAGATGAGTATTGCCTCTCTTTGCAGATGCTGATAAACAGTATTTTGCTTCTTGAGTAAACCCAGTTTTAACACCAGTTGCTCCTTGATAGTGTTTTATAAGCTTATTAGTATTTGCAAGACCTACTGTAACTTGTTTCTTCCCTACTACAACCTTATCCATCCATGTAGTTAAGTATTTACTTATCATTTCATGTTTTAACAGTTCTCTAGACATTAAAGCTATATCATGAGCAGATGTATAGTGATTTGCAACTGGAAGTCCATTTGTATTTGCAAAATGAGTATCATTCATATTTAACTCTTTTGCCTTAGCATTCATTCTATCAACAAATCCTTCAACACTTCCAGCTAAATGTTCAGCCATAGCAACACAAGCATCATTTGCTGAAGCAACGGCTATACCTTTTAATAATGTATCAACCTTTTGAGTTTCTCCTGGCTCTAAGAATATTTGACTACCACCCATACTAGATGCAGTTTCACTTACTTGAACTTCATCATCAAGCTTAATCTTACCTGAATCCAAAGCTTCTACGATAAGTAACATTGTCATTACCTTTGTTACACTTGCAGGAGGAAGCTTTTTATGAGCATCCTTTTCATATAAAATTTGTCCACTACCAACATCCATCAAAATTGCTGATTTTGAAGATATATTTAGTTGATTGGCATCAGCATTTTCCTTATTATTTGCAAAAGAAAAACTCAAAGGAGTAAATGCAAGTAATATAGCCAAAGCAGTACTAGCTAATTTTTTCATCGATGTCACCTCTTAAAGTTTATTTAAACTTATTTTCTCACATTTAACTTTTTTTATTCTAAATGCCTAGATATACCTTGACCTAAATTTTTTTTCTTCTCAAGCTTTTTAAAGTAACCTTCTAAAACACCTTTATTAGATGCGTTTTCTATTATTTCAAAGGCATCTTCATAATTCATTCCATATTCTCCTGCTATTTCCATCTTTGTTTGTTTTAAAGCTTTTATAGCATTTTGTCTTGAAATATTATCCATAAGAATCCTCCTATCAGTAAAATTTATATATAAGTAGTTTTTACTAATAAAAGATTGTTATAATTGGTATTTTATGTAATAATCATATTTTTTAATATCAAAAATTTAAAAGACCCCTTGTAATTCTTAAGATAATATCAGTTGGCTTTTTGATATTATTTTAAAAATTACAAGAGGTCTAATTTTCAAATTTATAGTTTTTTATATTATACTTCCATTATTATAGGAAGTATCATTGGATTTCGTTTAGTTTTTTGATATAAATATTCTTTTAGGTTTTCTTTAATATTATTCTTTAAATAAGCCCACTCTTTAATATTTTTCTCTTCACATTCATTTAGAACATTCTTAATTATATCCTTTGCTCCATCCATTAAGTCTTCTGACTCTCTTACATATACGAATCCTCTAGAAATTATATCTGGACCTGCTAGAACTTTACCCTCATCCTTAGAAATAGTTACTACAACTATCATAAGACCATCTTCTGATAAATGCTTTCTATCTCTTAAAACTATGTTACCTACATCGCCTACTCCTAGTCCATCAACTAATATGTTTCCTGTTTGTATACGATTTGCTACTTTAGCAGAGTTTTTATCTAATTCTAAAACATCTCCTGTTTGCATGACAAAAATATTGTCTTTGTCCATACCAAGCTGTTCAGCTATTTCAGCATGTCTTTTTAACATTCTATATTCACCATGAGCTGGCATAAAAAACTTTGGTCTAACTAATGCATGTATAAGTTTTAATTCTTCTTGACAGGCATGTCCAGAAACGTGTATATCAGCTATATCACTGTACACTACTTCTGCTCCTTTTTCAAATAAGAAATTGATTACTTTTGATATTAATTTTTCATTTCCTGGTATTGGATGAGCAGATATTATAACTAAATCGCCACTCTTTATTTCTACTTTTTTATGCTCTGAAAAAGCCATTCTAGCAAGAGCTGACATAGGTTCACCTTGTGAACCAGTTGTTATTATAACTAATTCACTTTCTTCATATTTGTATATATCATTTAAATCTATAAGCATATCATCAGAAATATCTAAATATCCTAATTCTTTTGCAACTCCAACTACATTGACCATTGAGCGACCTGATATAGCAACTTTTCTATTAAACTTCTCAGCAGTATTTATTATTTGTTGTAATCTGTGTATGTTGGATGCAAAAGTAGCAACTATAATTCTTCTGCCATTTCCTTTTGCAAATAATTCGTCAAGACCTACTCCAACAGTCTTTTCAGACATAGTAAATCCTGGTTTTTCTGCATTAGTACTATCAGCCAACATTAAAAGAACTCCTTTTTTGCTTAACTCACAGATTCTATGCATATCCATAACATCCCCGTCAATAGGAGTCAAATCAATCTTAAAATCTCCTGTATGGTATATTATCCCTTGGTCTGTGTGTACTGCAATAGAGTAAGCATCTGGTATACTATGGTTATTTTTCAAAAACTCTACTTCCATGTTATCAAGCTTTATAACCTGTCTAGGAGCTATAATATTTAACTTAACATTATTCATCTTATGTTCTTTAAGTTTTACTTGTATAAGACCTATACTAAGTCTTGCTCCATATACAGGTACATTTATTTTCTTTAATATATATGGAAGAGCTCCTATATGGTCTTCATGTCCATGTGTAATAAATATACCCTTTATTTTATCCCTGTTTTTGACTAAATAAGTTATATCTGGTATAACTATATCTACTCCTAACATTTCATCTTCTGGAAAACTAAGTCCAGCATCTATAACAATTATTTCATCTTTATACTCAACAACAGTCATATTTTTTCCAACTTCGTTAAGTCCACCCAAGGCCATTACCTTTATCTTGTTGGTGTTCTTTTTGAACAATTGCATCATCTCCTTCTGTCTATTTAATTTTTTAACACGTTCTACAATCATAAATAATATCAAATCACGCACTCGCTACCAGTTATTCTTATTGTACCATAATTCGTATCATATTTTAAGCTATATTTAAAATACATTTAACGTATTATTTTGACAAACCTATTTTATTTTGATATCCTCTAAATATTATATGATTTAATATCGGATATTTTAGGAGGATTTATGCGTGGTAAAACTCATTGTGCAATAGGAATCTTAACAGCCATCCAGACATCTTTAATATTTAAAATTCCTATATCTTTAGTTGACATTTTAGTTTCAGCTACTTTTGCTGTACTGCCCGATTTGGATAAATCTAACTCTATGGTCTCAAATTTCATTCTAAAAAACAATATATCCAAATACATATATAGAATTTTTATATATGCTGTTAATATTATTATTTTCTTTATTTCAATAAATATAAATGATAATTTTTATTTAAGTGCAATAATTACATTTATTGCAATCATAATCATTGAGGCGAAACTAACCCATACATTTTTGAGAAAAGTTTTTCTATCATTAATATTTATACTATTAGCTATATGCTTATACATCATAGAAGTTGAAATATATTTTACAATTTTTTGTCTAATGTTGTCAATTTTTCCCTGGTTAAAGCACAGAAGTTTTTCTCATAGCATATTTGCAACTATAATAATATATTTTTTACTAAAACAGATAGAATTAATCACTAATATTAATAATTTATCTTTTTATGGTACACTTGGTTATGCAAGCCATATGTTTTTAGGAGATTTATTTACAAAACAAGGAATACCAATTTTTTATCCGCTAAGCGAAAAGAAAATTTCGTTAGGATTTTTAACGGTTGGTGGACCATTTAGTAATTTCATAGAAAAATCATTCATTTTTGTACTTATAGGATTAATTATATTTTCAATATTAAAACTATAAACACTTTGAAAACTGTATATTTATACTTTATAGATGATTTATAATAAAAAATGGAAGAATAGCATAGAATATAAAAGTTCTATACTATTCTTCCATCGACATTAAGCAATAGAAGTTTATTCTTCTGAGTCGCTTACTCCATTACACTCGTCACATAGTCCATAAAATTTAACATCATGATCAAGTATTTTAAATTTGTACAATGATTGTATCTCTTTTTCTATATTGTCTAAAAGGTCTTCTTTAGCTTCCATTATCTTTCCACAATTTTTACAAATAAGATGATGATGATTATGACAGTCTTCTTTGTGCAGACTAATCTCATATCTTATACATCCATCGTCTAAGTTTAGTTTTGATATTAATCCTATTTCATCCAACAACTGCATTGTTCTATATACAGTAGCTAATCCTATTTCAGGACAGTCAACCCTAACTAAATCATAGATTTCCTCACTACTTAGATGTGAATGGTCATGTTTAAGCAATATTTCAACTATTGCTCTTCTTTGTGGCGTAATCTTAAAACCAGTTTCTTTTAACTTGTCTTTTAGTAAATCCATTGTGTTTGCCATAACATCACCCTTACTATTTTCAATTGATAATCTTTATTAAGTAATATTTTAATTGATAATTCATTTTTTGTCAAGACATTTGAAAAAATTTAAGTTATTCTCATAATATAAATATATACCCATAAAAGATATATTATTCACCAAAATTCATAAATTTTTTGATATTTTTATATTAAAACAAAAAAAACAGATATATACTACAAATGCTTTTACAATTAATAAAACTTAATTAAAGCAAATATAATAAATACCTGATTTTTTATATACAAACTTAATCCTTTATCTAGTTAAGTCCATTTGATTCATCTTCGTCGTAATTTAAACCTTCTTCTTCCATTATAGCAGTATACACAGCTACAACAGTTTCATACTCTTCATCACTTTCTAAAGGTATTAAGATTTCACCTTCTTCATCCTCATCGATTCTAAAGATTAAAGCTTCTTCAGCTTCTTCATCATCTAAAGGCATTAATATTGCATATTCTTTTCCTTCTGCTTCTAATGTTAATATTATTTCAAATTGGCTTTCAACGCCATTTTCGTCTATTAAATTTATTATATTTTCTTCCATAATGTCAATCACCTCAAATTTATTTTTATTTTTATTATTTATATTATATATCATAAGTATTCAATTTTATAGTTCTTTTATGAATTTATTTTAAAATCTAAATACCCTTGCAAAATTATTACTGCAGCCAACATATCTATAACTTTTTTTCTTTTTTGTCTACTAACATCTGCCTCTAATAAAGACCTCTCTGCTGCTACTGTAGAAAGTCTCTCATCCCAAAATTCTACATCAAGACCTGTTTCTTCTTTTACTAACTCACAAAACTTGATTACTTTTTCTCCCTGTGGACCTAAAGTTCCATTCATATTTTTTGGTAATCCTGATACAATTTTATTTACTTGCTTTTCTTTTATTATTGCTTTTATTTCTTCAATATCTTTTTTCTTACCAACTCTTTTTATTGTTTTTACACCTTGTGCAGTTAATCCCATCAAATCACTGACAGCAACTCCAATAGTTTTATCACCAACATCAAGACCCATTATTCTTCCGTCTAACATAGTTCCTCCTTTATTTATATTCTACAGATTAAATACATATTATCAATCATAAAAATTGCAATATGATTTTTTATGTAAGCGTCCAGTTTACATTAATAATCATATTGCATTTTTTATTTAAATCGTATATGAACAGTAAAAAATTTTTTAGTTATTTTTTTCAAATATTATCATATTTATACTTATTATTATGAGTGGTATAAGTATATATATAGATGCTGTAGATGCAGCAACTATTCCAGAGTCATTAACTAAAAGAGTAATTATACAACCAACCATAGATGCAATAAACCCTTTAAATAAGATTGGGAAGTTGTTCATTATCTTCCTAAAGTGTCTAGATGGTTTAAATATAAGTATTGCAATTACTCCAATTCCTACAAGTAAAATATTTACCCACACACTTGTCTGTGCTAGTTGCATATTCATTTGAATTTTTCTTCCAAATGTTTGTAATATCTCTCCTGAACCATTTAAGAAAATTCGCTGTACAAACATACCTAAATGAGATTCACTACCTGAAACTATATCTAAAGCTGCAAATACACAAACGACAACTACAGCTGAAATAGCCAATAATATAACTTTCTTAAAATCTAATTTAATGTCATATATAAGCATTATAAACAACAAATATGCTACACACTCTGATATAGCTCCACCAACATTTGCACCCATCGAAGGATATGCACTAGTTATAAGTATTGTTAAAGAAAAAGTCACAACATACAATTTAGAGATTTTCTTATAATGTAATAATACTGCTAAACCAAAGACTGCACTTGCTATAGTTACACCCTCATATTCATTTCCTACACCATAGTATCTAGCTCCAATGACAGCATCATAACTCATTATGTTATTTTGCATTAAGTATGTCCCAAATACAGCGTCTATAACTATTACTAAAATAGTAAGTGTTGCAAAAAATCCCATGTGCTTTATATCATTATCCTTAAATAATTTTCTACCTAATAAGTATAATATTAATGTAGTCGCAAATATTCCCAAAGATATTGAAATTGGAGTTTTAAAATTCATCAAAGGAGCTAACATAAATGATAGTGGCATTATTATACCTAATTTTATAAACTCCTTAAGTACTTTGAATACACGCTCTTTATGTGGCATATAATTTCTAAAGAAAATTGCAAACATTGCAATTACCCAAGAAGCAGATATCACGCCTACAAAACCATTTATAATACTTGACCTTATTGAAGATATAGATACTGCCCTTTCATAAAGTGTTTTTAGATAACTAACATTATCATCTTTATTTACTAAGGTATAGCTTCTACCTACCATCTCTTTATTTTCAAGACCAAATGTACTTAATATATCCACTCCAACATCTAGGTTTGCGACAATCCCATCCTTTCTTGTTGTAGCAGATTCCAATACACCTTTTCCTTCCCCACTAAATTTTATTATTGGAGAAAGTCTTCTCTTATTTTTATAATCTAAGTCACTTGGAAATGCACTTGCTATATAAACAGTGTCATTTTCTCCAACCATAGAAAACACTTGTTCAAGATATTTATTTATATTTTTTACAATGTTTTTTTTCATTGTAGCATAAGTATTATCATTTAGATTCAATCTATACATATCTAATCTATATGTATCTCCAAGTTCTACAAATATAGCATCACTATTTTTATAAGATTTTTTAGTTTCATCTAATAACTTATCATAGTCTGTAGATATTCCAAATGGCATTTTAGAATCTTTCTTATTAATATTATCAATATTACCTGAATCAATCCTTCCATATTGGTCCATAGCAACTAAACATAAGTTTCTATTTTTGACTAATTTATTATTTTCAACTATATCAGCGTTTCCAATTACAGATGTCTTTAAACCATTTTCTGATAAAGTTTTTCCTAATGACCCTAAATTTGCTCCATACTCTCCATAATCAAGATTTTCATTTATCGATCTATTAATGCTTAAATCATTTATTTCTTTGGCTTTTTGACCCGTTGCGACTTCAAAAGCTCTAGCAGTATCTTGGTCTACTTTTTGAAAATTGATATAGTCTTCAGTAGTTACATTAGCTCTTGTTCCTGCCCCCATACTTGCATAAGACCTTCTATCATCAGTACCTTGATCCCCTCTTATATTCATGAGAGCTACATAGCCTCTCTTTTCTATCTCATTTTTTAAGATTGGAATATTCATCATACTTCCAAGATTGGTCCTATTCATATCAATAAATATGACCTTGCCTTTTTCTTCGGCAAAACCATAGCTAGCAGTTGATACAAAAATCATAATGACTACTGCAAACAATGACATAATCTTTTTTCTCATTTATTTGACCTACTTTCTATTCAGATAGTGCGTGATAACTTCTTCAAGTATCTCATCTCTTTCAAATTTTTTAATTATAGCTCTTGCATTTTTATGACTAGTTATATAGCTAGAATCACCTGAAAGGAGATACCCTATAATTTGATTTATAGGGTTATATCCTTTTTCAACTAGTGCTTTATATACAAAATCAATAGTATCTCCTACACTCATTCTATCTTCTGGTATTCCTTCAAATTTCATAGTGTAGTCTAAATCTTTTTCCAAATTAAAAACCTCCTTGAGTGAATGTTATTTAACTTGTGTCTTAATAACCTCACTTGCATAGCTTAAAGCTTCGTCAACCTTAGACACATCACTAGCTCCTGCTTGTGCCATATTGGGTCTTCCTCCACCTTTTCCACCAGCTATTTTTGCAACTTCTCTAACAATATTGCCTGAATGTATTCCCTTCTCTAATACATCTTTAGTGGCAGTAACTACAAAGTTAACTTTATTATCTACTACATTTGCAAGTACCACTACACCAGAACCAAGCTTATCTCTTAGATTGTCTGCTGTTTCTCTTAGTGTATCCATATCCATACCTTCAAATTTATTAGTTATCAAATTAACTCCATTTACTTCAACTTTAGAATCAAAAATAGAATCAGCTGATTGTAAACTCATCTTAGCTTTCATATCATGTAATTCTTTAGATAAATTTTTATTCTCTTCTAATAAAGAGCTTATTCTTTGAATTAAATTGTCTTCTTTAGATTTTAAGTTTACACAAACTTCAGAGATAATTCCATCTCTTTCTTTTAGGTATTCATAAACAGCTTTTCCTGTTATTGCCTCTATTCTTCTTACACCTGCTGCTACTCCACCTTCAGATAATATTTTGAACATTCCTATTTGAGAAGTATTTGTCAAGTGAGTTCCTCCACAAAGTTCTGTAGAATAATTTCCCATAGAAACTACTCTTACCTCATCACCATATTTTTCACCAAATAGTGCTGTAGCTCCTTTTTCTTTAGCTTCCTTTATATTCATAATATCACATTTTATGTCTAAAGATGATAAAATAACATTATTTACTTTTTCTTCTATTACTTTTAACTCTTCATTTGATATAGCTTCAAAGTGAGTAATATCAAATCTAAGTCTTTCTGGAGTAACTAAAGAACCAGCTTGATTAACATGGTCTCCTAATACTTCCTTTAATGCCTTATGAAGTAAATGTGTGGCACTGTGATTTCTTGCAGCTGCCATTCTAGTTTCTCCATCTACTAGTGTCTTTACTTTATCTCCATTGCTTATTGCTCCTGATTTTATTATACCTATATGCTTTATACTATTATTAGCACCTTTCTTAGTATTTAGTACTTCTAAAACTAAGTTTTCATTAGTTATTAATCCACAATCTCCAACTTGTCCTCCACCTTCAGGATAAAAAGTAGTATTATCCAGTACTATAGATACCTTATCTCCTTCTTTTGCACTTTGAACTAACTCATCATCTTTGACTATGGCTTCAATAGTTCCTTCACCATAAATTTCAATATATCCATTAAATATACTGTCAACCGTAAATTCTAATTTTGATAGAGGGTCTTCTTTCCAGCTTTCTCCATCCATATTTCCTCTAGCATTTCTAGCTCTTTCTTTTTGTTTTTCCATTTCTTCATTAAAAGCTTCTTCATCTACAGATAGATGTTCTTCTTCTAATATTTCCTTAGTTAAGTCTATAGGGAAGCCATAAGTATCATATAGTTTAAAGGCTTCTTGACCACTTAGGACAGTCTTTCCTTCATTTTTTAATACTTCTATATAAGAGTTCAATATTTCTGTCCCTTGGTCTATAGTTTCATTGAATTTTTCTTCTTCTATTCCAACTACTTTTTTAATATAGCTTTCTTTTTCAACTAAAATTGGATATGCTTTATCATTTACTTTTATAACTTCATCTATTAGTTTCTGTAAAAATAATTCTTTTACTCCTAATAACTTACCATGACGAGCAGCACGTCTAAGAAGTCTTCTAAGGACATATCCTCTTCCTTCATTTGACGGAAGCACTCCATCACTAACTAAGAATGTTACAGCTCTTATATGGTCAGTTATTATTCTTATTGATATATCATTTTTGGGATTCTCTCCATATTTTACTCCTGTTAACTTCTCAACTGCTTCTAATATAGATTTAATTGTATCTACTTCAAAGATAGTATCAACACCTTGCATGATGCATCCCATTCTTTCAAGACCCATACCTGTATCTATATTCTTATTTTCTAATAGATTATAATTTCCTTCTTCATCTCTATCAAACTGAGTAAATACATGGTTCCAGAATTCCAAATACCTATCACATTCACAGCCTGGTTTACAGTCTGGATTGTCACATCCGTATTCTTCTCCTCTATCAAAATAAATTTCTGAACAAGGACCACAAGGACCTGTACCTATCTCCCAGAAGTTATCATCCTTACCTAGTCTAACCATTCTTTCTTCTGGGAAATTCATTTCTTTTACCCATATATCATAAGAATCATCATCTTCTTCATATACAGTTACCCATATCTTATCTTCTGGTATATTTAGCCATTCTGTAACAAATTCCCATCCCCATTTGATTGATTCTCTTTTAAAGTAATCACCAAATGAGAAGTTACCCATCATTTCAAAGAATGTAGCATGTCTTGCAGTTATACCTACGTTTTCTATATCTCCTGTTCTTATACATTTTTGAGATGTACATATTCTTACACTTGGAGGTACTTCTACACCTGAAAAATAGTTTTTTAAAGGTGCCATACCTGAGTTTATAAGCAATAAACTCTTATCATTATTTGGTACTAAAGAATAACTATTTGCTACATAGTGACCTTTTGACTCAAAAAATTCTAAAAACTTACTTCTTATTTCGTTTAATCCCATCTTTTCCATATCATGTTCCTCCTAATAAATTTTATTTTTTCGTTTAAATAAAAAACCTCGTCCCTATAAATAAATTTATAGGGGCGAGGACAATCGCGGTACCACCCTAATTATCATATAAATTATGATATCTTCGGAAAACCTTAGCTATAACGTAACTACCGTCAATCTCTACTTAAATCTTATTTATAAAAGAAAAATTGTTCAAGATTGCTACTAAAAGGCTGCTTCAAATATTATATTCTAAGGGATTCCAGCATTTCCCTCTCTCTGTAAGACATCAAATATTTTACTATTCCTTATCACTGTATTTGCTTTCTAATTAATATACTAATTATATTACTAAATTTTACAAAATTAATCAATACTATATTTTCATATACAATAAATTTATTTTATAAACTTTATTCTTTCTTAATATACTTTATTGTTTATTTTTTTAATTTTTTAGATATTTTTATAAACTTTTCTCGATTATTCCTCCACCTACTACAATATCTCCATCATACATTACTACAGACTGACCTTTAGTAATAGCCCTTTGAGGTTCATCAAAAACTATTTTAATAGTATCTTCTCCTATTTTATGGATAGTAGCTGGTGATGGCTTTGCTGAATATCTTATTTTTGCTTGAACTCTTAATGGTTCTTCTAATTTATCTATTGATATAAAGTTAACATTTTTTGCAATAAGTTCCTTTTTAAATAAATCTTCATTATCTCCAAGAACTATAGTATTGTTTATTGGATTTATATCTATTACAAACATTGGTTTACCAAAAGTAATTCCAAGCCCTTTTCTTTGACCTATAGTATAATATAGTATACCCTTGTGCTTTCCAAGTATATTGCCTTTAGTATCTACAAAAAAACCTTCTTCAATACGTTTTTTAGAATGTTTTTTTACATAATTTGCATAATCATTATCTTTAACAAAACAAATTTCTTGACTATCAGGCTTATTGTGTACTGCCATACCAATTTCCTTAGCAATTTCTCTTACTCTATCTTTTTCATAATCACCTATGGGCAATAAAGTATGCTCTAGTTGTTCTTGTGTAAGATTATAAAGTGCATAAGTTTGGTCTTTTTTATCTGTAACAGATTTTTTTAGCAAATATCTCCCTGTACTTTCATCCTTTTCTATCTTTGCATAGTGACCTGTAGCTACGTAATCACAACCTATTTGTCTAGCTTTCTTATAAAAATCATCAAATTTTATATGTTTATTACAAGCTATACAAGGATTAGGAGTTTTTCCTTCCAAATATTCATCTATAAAATAATCTATTACTTTCTCTTTAAATACTTCTCTAAAATTCAGAACATAAAATGGTATACCTATTTTATTTGCTACCCTTCTAGCATCTTCAACAGCAGATAAAGAACAGCAACCACCTTCATTTTCAACATCGTCATCATCTTGCCACAATTTCATGGTAACACCAATGACATCATATCCTTGTTGTTTTAAAAGATACGCAGCTACAGAGCTATCAACTCCTCCACTCATACCTATCATTACTTTTTTATTCATAAACAAATTTCACCTCATCTTTTGCATTACTTACTATTATATCATATAGAGCAAGCATTGTATTTATTTAAAATATAGCTTGCTCTATTTTCTAAAAAAAATAATTGTTTTCATTATCCAAATATTATAAATATATATTTTGCTAATTAATTGACTTCTAAAACAAGTTAAAACTATTAATTTAAGCAATAAAAAATAGCTATTTTGCAAACAGCTATTTTTTATATCTCATTAATACTTCTTTTTAATCATTTTAAACTTTCTCATAACACAATCATTTATTTTTATTCTTCTTCTTCAACATCATGGTCATGAGCATCATCTATAACATATCCATCCAATTCTGGTATATGGATATTATTTTTTTGAGCATAATCTATAAGTGCTGCTTTTACAGCTTGCTCAGCTAAAACTGAACAATGCATCTTTACTGGTGGTAAACCATCTAAAGCTTCCGCAACAGCTTTATTTGTAAGTTCTAATGCATCTTTTATAGTTTTTCCTTTTATCATTTCAGTTGCCATAGAAGAACTTGCTATAGCTGAACCACAGCCAAATGTTTTAAACTTAACATCCTTTATTACATCTCCATCTATGTCTAAAAATATCTTCATTATATCTCCACATGTAGGGTTTCCAACTTCACCTACACCACTTGCATTATCAATTTCTCCCATATTTCTTGGATTCATAAAATGTTCCATAACTTTATCACTATATTGCATTATTTTTTCCTCCTACTCAATTTATGTCTATTTTTATGCTTTATCTTTCTGTCTATTTTATTAAGCCTTGTTTCTTCGCATCATCATAAAGTGGTGACATGCTTCTAAGTCTTTCTATAACTTTTGGTAAGTTCTCTAGTATATAATCTATATCATCATCTGTTGTAAAATCTCCAACTGTAAGTCTTAATGAACCATGTGCTATTTCATGTGGTAGACCTATTGCAAGAAGTACATGTGAAGGGTCTAATGAACCAGAAGTACATGCAGAACCACTTGAACCAGCAATTCCTAACATATCTAATAATAAAAGTATTCCTTCACCTTCTATAAATTGGAATGCAAAGTTTGCGTTTCCTGGCAATCTATTTTCTAAACTACCATTTATTCTTGTATAAGGTATTCTTTCTAACACACCATCTATTAACTTATTTCTAAGACGAGTTAAAGTTTCTACATGATTTTGCATATTTGCCTTAGCTAATTCTGCTGCTTTTCCATATCCAACTATTGCAGGTATATTTTCTGTACCAGCTCTCTTACTTTTTTCTTGTGCTCCACCATGGACAAAGTTATGAAGTCTTACACCTTTTCTTATGTATAAAGCTCCTACACCTTTTGGTCCATATATTTTATGTGAAGACATACTCATTAGGTCTATTCCTAATTCTTTAACATCTACTGGAATATTACCTGTAGCTTGTACTGCATCAGTATGGAATAATATCTTATGTTTTTTAGCTATTTCAGATATTTCTTTAATAGGCTGTATAGTTCCTATTTCATTATTTGCAAACATTATACTTATAAGTATAGTCGTATCTTTTATTGAATCTTCTAGTTGTTTTAAATCTACTTTTCCTTCACTATCAACATCTAAATAAGTTATTTCAAATCCATGATGTTTTGCTAAGTATTCACATGTATGAAGTATTGCATGATGCTCTATTTTTGAAGTTATTATATGATTACCTTTGTTTTTATTAGCATAAGCTACACCCTCTAGTGTCCAGTTATCACTTTCTGAACCACCTGCTGTAAAATATATTTCACTAGGTTCAGCATTTATAAGGGCTGCTACTTGTTCCCTTGCTTTATCCAAAGCCTCTTTTGCTTCTCTTCCGAATGTGTGAAAACTAGATGCATTACCAAAATAATCTGTTAGGTATGGCATCATTGCATCCAATACTTCTTTTTTAATAGGTGTTGTTGCAGAATAATCCATATACAATCTTCTTTTTTCCATTACATTCATCTCCAAATCTATTTTTTAATATTTGTTATATCATTTTCTAATTTATTTTTGTTATAGTCATTTATCATATCTCTAAGAGTAATTGAATCTATAACATCTTCTATACCCTTTTTCATCTTTTCCCAAACTATTTTTGTTACACACATGTTTGAGTTTTCACATACATCTTCATCTAGTACACAATCAGATAATGCAACTGGTCCTTCTAATACTACAAGTATATCTCCTACTGTTATGTCTTCAGCATTTTTTGAGAGCAAATACCCTCCTTGAGCGCCTCTTACACTTTTTACTAGACCCGATTTTCTTAAAGATGAAAATATTTGTTCTAAGTACTGATCTGATATTTTTTGCTTCTTAGCAATAAATTTTAATGATACCGGTCCATTATCCTGATTTAATGCTAATTCAAACATTGCTTTTAATCCATATCTACCTTTAGTAGACAACTTCATATATTATCACCTCTATATAGAAATCTAATTCATACTGTTTTAGTAGGAATTACTTTCAAGATAATTTTATTATATCCTACTAATTTTGTCAAGATTAATTTTAATTTTTTTATTTTGAATAAATTCCCCATTTTCCAATATTTTCAAATCCTAGTTTTTTATATATCTTTCCAGCCCCTTCATTATCATAAAACAAGCAAGGTATTTTGTTCTCTCTTAACAGTTCTGAACATAGCTTAATTAAGCACTTTGTGGCAAGTCCTCTAGCTCTATATTTAGGATGTGTGCCTACTCCAATTATCATTGCATGAGTCCTATTTTCTGAAGTACTCTTTGCCATTGACACTACTTGCTTATTAATCTCTACACAATATCCTCTCCCTGTTCTTAATCCATTTTTTAAATTATCTAAAGTTGTACTGTGAAACTCATCTATCAAATCATAAAGCCTTACTGTTTTTTTTAGATTTCCAAGCCTAATTCTCTTAATCTTTACATTACAATTATTATCTATTAAAAACTTTCTAGTTTGAAGTTTGCAAAAATCAACTATCTTTAAATTATTAAGCCCTAATCTCTTTGCTAAGGCATCTACAGCACATATTTTCCCAGATATTTCTTCATAGTTAGTATTACAAAGTATATTATAAAAGCCTTCAACATCATACTCTCCATCAGAATAAAACATCATAAATTCAAAATATTTAAGTAATATCGCATTTATTTCACCTCGTTCATCTACATCTGCCCATATATTTAAAAAATTATTTCCATATCCATATCTTTCAATATCCCCTATTATAAACAAATTGTACTCAGGTTCTTTTTTTAAGTATTGCATAACTCTACTATGATAAGTTGAGTTAAGTTTTATAATCATAATATCTACCCCCAATACATAAAGTTCAGTTTAAAAATCGCCATCTAGATATTCTAAATATTTTTTTATATTTCTCTCAGTTTTATTTTCTTGTGGTATGTAATAAATACTATCTTTTATGCTATCTGGTAAATACTGTTGCTTTACATAATGATTTTTAAAATTATGAGGATATTTGTATCCACAACCTCTACCTATCTCTTTAGAACCAGAATAGTGAGCATCTTTTATGCTATTTGGTATGTCCTTAACAAACTCTTTATCCAGTTCATCCATAGCTTTCATTATTGCTGTACATGCAGAATTAGATTTTGGAGATGTAGCTAAAAGAATAGTAGCTTCTGCTAGTGGTATTTTTGCTTCTGGAAATCCAAGTTGCATAGCTGAATCTACACATGCCTTTACAATCACAATAGCATTTGGATAAGCGAGACCTATATCTTCACTAGCTATTACCAAAAGTCTTCTACAGATACTTATTAAATCCCCACCTTTTATAAGTCTTGCTAGATAGTGTATAGATGCCTGTGGGTCACTTCCTCTTATAGATTTTTGAAATGCACTTAAAATATCATAGTGACTATCACCATTTTTGTCATAGTTTATAATCTTATTAAATGTAGATGCCTTTATTACATCTGAATCTATATAAGTTATATTATTTTTATTAGGTTTAGTTGAGTAAACTACCATTTCCAAAATATTTAAAGCTCTTCTCATATCTCCATCAGAAAGAATAGCTATATCTTCAATAGCATCCTTATTACACTCAATATCCATATAGCTATCTTCATTTAGTACCTCAACAGCTCTTTTTAGTCCTTTTTCTATATCAATTTTTTCTAAAGGTTTAAATTCAAATACAGTAGACCTACTTAAAAGAGCTTTATATACATAATGATATGGATTTTCTGTAGTACTAGCAATCAAGGTTATACTCCCATTTTCCATAAATTCTAATATTGATTGTTGCTGTTTTTTATTAAAACTTTGTATTTCATCTATATATAATAAGACTCCATTTATGTTATTTATACTTCCAAGTTCTGATATCACCTTTTTTATATCTTCTAAAGATGAATTAGTAGCATTTATTTTATAGAAACTTTTATTGCTTCTTTCTGCTATTATTTCCGCTACTGTAGTTTTCCCAACACCAGGAGGACCAAAAAATATCATATTTGGTAAAAAATTAGATTGTAATATCTTAGACAATATTTTTCCATTACCTATTATATGACTTTGACCTATTACGTCATTCATTGTTTTTGGTCTTATTTTATCTGCTAAAGGCATCTTCCCACTCCTTTTTAATAAAAATACTTACTCTATCATTATCTCAATAATTCGTCTAAAAAAGGTATCTATTTCAAATAGATACCTTTTCTAATCTAAACCTATAAAATATAGATTATTGATTGTTTTTTAATTTTTTTAATTCATCTGTAAGCTTGTCATTAAGTATTCTTATATGAGTACCTTTCATACCTAATGATCTTGATTCTATCACACCTGCACTCTCAAATTTTCTAAGTGCATTTACTATTACTGACCTAGTTATACCAACTCTATCAGCTATCTTACTTGCTACAAGCAGACCTTCTTTGCCATCTAATTCAGCAAAAATATGTTCTACTGCTTCAAGTTCAGAGTAGGACAGAGTGCCTATTGCCATTTGAACTACAGCTTTCTTTCTCATTTCTTCTTCTAGTTCTTCACCTATTGCCCTTAATATTTCAAGACCAACAACAGTTGCACTATATTCAGCTATTACTAAATCATCATCATTAAATGAATTTGAATATCTTGAAAGTACTAATGTTCCTAGTCTTTGACCACTTCCTAATATTGGAACTACTGTAGTATATTTTTGTAATCTTCCATGCTCTTCAGGAAAGATTTCTAATATCTTCTCACCATTTAAATTTTCTAATGTTTCATTGATTTTTAACACATTTTGAGTATATTCATCTGAAAATTTCTTTTGTTTAGTATACTCATCTTCTATAACTGAACTGTCTTGAGCATCATTTAAATGAAGACCTAGTACCTTACCTTTTGCACTTACTACATAAACATTAGAACTTAAAACATCTCCCAATGCTCCGGCCAGTAAATCAAAAGAGACACTGCTTCCACCACTTGTTTGTAATGTTTTATTTATTTTCCTTGTTTTTTGTAACACTTCACTTGCCATTTAATCATCTCCTCATGAAATTTAGGCCTTTTAATAACCTTTTATATTTTCTAATATTATTCTCACTTTTAATGAAAATTTATTTTTCTATTAGTTGTTTACACTTGAAAGATTATCATAGATTGGAACCTTTTTCAAGAGAATTATGTGATTTTTTTCAATTTTCACTCTTTTCCGTCATTATGCTCTTTTGACTCTTTATTACATTCTTTATTAGAACACACTGTTTTTGTTTCGGATTTAGTCACTTTTTCAACCATATATGAACCACACTTCTCACAAAACTCTCCTGTCGGTTTATTCCAAGCTACAAAGTCGCAGTTTGGATAATTAGAACATCCATAAAAAGCTTTACCTCTTTTAGATTTTCTAAGTATAATATCTCCTTCTTCACATTTTGGACATTTAACACCAATTTTATTCATAATTGGTCTAGTTGTTTTACAATCAGGATAGTTTTTACAAGCCATAAACTTTCCAAATCTACCATATTTTATAACCATATTAGAACCACAGTTCTCACAGATTTCATCAGTTTCTTCATCCATATTTACTTTTTCTATATTTTCAAGTGCTTCTTCAATAGCTTCTTTAAGCGGTGCATATGATTCAGATACAATCTTTTTCCAATCTGTATTTCCTTCTTCTATAACATCAAGTTTACTTTCCATATCAGCAGTAAAATCTACATCTATAAATTTATGAAAATTATTTTCCAAAATATCAGTAACTATTATTCCAAGTTCTGTTGGACATAGACTTGTTCCTTGCTTTTCAACATATTCTCTATTCAATATAGTAGCTATTGTTGGAGCATACGTACTTGGTCTACCTATACCTAGTTCCTCCAGTGTTTTTACTAAACTAGCCTCTGTATATCTTGCTGGTGGTTGTGTAAAATGTTGGTCTGGTAATATATTTTCTATATTTAATATATCCCCTTTTTCTATACTTGGTAAAATTTTGTCTTCTCTTTCTGAAAAATTATATACTTTTGTATAACCATCAAATTTCATTTTTGAACCAGTTGCTTTAAATACGATATCTCCTATTTTACATTCTACATTTAATATGTCAAATACTGAATCCTCCATTTGACTAGCTACAAATCTTCTCCAAATTAAATTGTATAACTTGTACTGGTCTTTGCTAAGGGAAGCTTTTATACTATCAGGAGTTCTATCAACAGAAGTTGGTCTTATTGCCTCATGGGCATCTTGAACCTTTTTAGCATCCTTTTTTTCTTTTTTATCACCAGCGTTTTTATAGTAGTTTTCTCCTAGATTACTTACTATATAACCCTTAGCTTTTTCTTTTGCCTCATCAGATATTCTTTTAGAGTCAGTTCTTATATATGATATAAGACCAACAGTACCTTCACCTTCTATATCGATACCTTCATATAATTCTTGTGCTATCATCATTGTTTTTTTAGTCGTAAAAAATAGTTTATTTGCTCCTTCTTGTTGAAGCATACTTGTTGTAAATGGTTTTGGAGCTGATTTACGTCTTGATTTAGATTCTATCTTCTCAACTTTTAAATCTTTACCTTCCATTTCTCTCAGTATTTCATTTACAGCTTCTTCATTTTCTAATTCAATCTTTTCATCATTTTTACCATAAAATTTCAAAGTTATATCTTTATCTTTTGCTGTCTTTGCTTCAACATCTATTGTCCAATATTCTTTTGGAATAAATGCTTTTATTTCTTTTTCTCTATCGCAAATTAATTTTGTTGTAACAGATTGCACTCTACCTGCACTAAGGCCTTTTCTAAGCTTTTGCCATAATATAGGGCTTATTTGATAACCTAAAAGTCTGTCTAGCACTCTTCTTGCCTGTTGTGCATCAACCAAATTTGTATCAATATTTCTAGGATGTTTAATTGCTTTTTTGATTGCATCCTTAGTTATCTCATTAAACTCTATTCTACAATCTTCAGATTCATCTAGATTTAGTATATGAGCTAAATGCCATGATATAGCTTCACCCTCTCTATCAGGGTCAGTTGCTAGATACACTTGTTTAGATTTTTTAGCTTCTTTTTTTAATTCCTTTATTACATCGCCTTTTCCTCTTATATTTATATATTGAGGTTCAAAATTATTTTCTATATCTACACCTAATTTACTTTTAGGTAAATCTCTGACATGACCAACTGATGCTTTAACTGTGTAATGACTTTTCCCTAAAAATTTTTCTATAGTTTTAGCTTTTGCAGGCGATTCTACGATGACTAATGTTTTGGCCATAAAACCATACACCCCCACTACCTAATCTTAATTTATACATTTAAACTGTACGTTTTATTATTCATTTCTACTACTAACTCATTTAGTACTAATTCATTGATTATTGAATTTACATACTTTATTTCTATACCAGTATAATCACAAATACTATCTATATGCAAGTTTCCTTCTCTTTTTATAGCTTCAATTATTTGCTTAGACTTGGCATTTAAACTTATATTATCATATTTTTGATTTATTTTTTTATTAATAATATTAAATATGTTATATTCATTTAAAATATCATCTATATTTTCAATTAATTTTGCACCTTCTTTTATAATTTTATGACAACCTCTACTCATTTGAGAATTTATATTACCAGGTATTGCAAAAACATTTTTCCCATGTTCAAGAGCAAAATCTACTGTGATTAATGCACCACTTTTTATTGCTGCCTCTACAACAACTACTCCGTCACTTAATCCACTGATAATCCTATTTCTATTAGAAAAATGGTATGGGGCTACTGTCGAGTTAATATTATACTCTGATAATAATAATCCCCCATTTTCTAATATTTTATTTGATAAATGTAAATTTTGTTTTGGAAGAGGATTGTCTACTCCTGAACCAAGCACTGCTATAGTTTTAGATTTTCCACTCATACAACCTATGTGCGAGTATGCATCTATTCCTATAGCTAATCCACTTACTATATTAACTCCACACTGGGATAGTTGACAACTTATTGTTTTTGCACAATTAATTCCATAGGCTGTAGGTTTTCTTGAACCTACTATAGCTATATTAAAATTATTATTAACTAAACCTATGTCACCTTTATAAAATAATAACTTTGGAGCGTTGTATATATTCTTTAAAGTTTCAGGATATTCTTTATCATATTGACAAATATATTTAATTGTTTTTTTGTAAAGTAGTTCTTTTATACTTTCTAAATAAGCGTGACCTCTATATTTTACTATATTTTTTCTAATATTCAAGCTTATATTTTTTAAATTATATATTTCTTTTTCAGAAAAATCAAATATATCTTCAATATTTACTATTTCATTTTCTATTATTTCAATTGTTTTTGTTGTTATTCCACTAATTGATTTCAACCATAAATAAGTATCTCTCTTTTCCATAAAATCCACCTCAAAACCTTATTTAAAATAACTATAATAAGCCTTTCTAAATGAAAAAGCTTCTATAATACACTGTGAATTTATCAATTCCATATCCTCTAAATCAGCTATTGTTCTTGCCATTTTTAAAAGTTTTGTATAACTTCTACTGCTCAGGTTGTATTTATTAAATATTATCTCAGCCGTTTTTGAAGCTTCTTTTTCTAATTTACAATATTTTAATAAATTGTAAGCTTTAATTTCACTATTATTTTTTATATTATCTTTCTTAAATCTATCTATCTGTATTTTTCTAGCATTTTCTACTCTTCTCTTTATTTTTTGAGAGCTTTCTTCTTGTTTTGAAGAATTAAAATCTGAATATTTTATAGAATTAACTTCTACAAAAATATCAAACCTATCTAACAGTGGACCTGATATTTTATTTATGTATCTATCAATTTCATTACTTCTACATCTGCACTCTGTCTCTGACATATAATAACCACATGGACATGGATTCATAGCTGCAATTAACAATACTCTACAAGGATATTTTGCATTGTATTTTACTCTAGATATATTTATATATCCATCTTCTATAGGTTGTCTTAAAGTCTCAAGTATTTTTCTATCAAACTCAGCTATTTCATCTAAAAACAAGATACCTCTATGTGCTAAAGCAACTTCTCCAGGTCTTGCATCCATTCCTCCTCCAATTAAGGATTGCTTTGTAGTTGTATGATGAGGTGCTCTAAAAGGTCTCTTATCAATTATTCCTTTAGTCTCATTTATCATACCCAATACACTATAAACTTTACTTACTTCTATCATTTCTTCTATACTTATATCTGGTAAAATTGTCCTTACTCTTTTTGCAATCATAGTTTTTCCTGAGCCTGGAGGTCCAATCATAAACATATTATGATTTCCAGCTGCCGCAATTTCTGCACTTCTCTTTACGAAGTAATTTCCTTTTACATCCTTAAAATCTTCATCATATTTACTTTTTTCTATATTATTAATCTTAGTATATTTATAATCTATATAATTATCATCTTTTTCTAGTTCTTCATTATCTTTTTTTGACTTATCATTCAAAAAAGACATTATCCTTACTTTATCGACTTTTATTTCTTCATTTAAAAAATCTACACATTCTTTTAAACTTTTAATAGGAATTATATCAATTTCATCTACAAATAGACTTTCTTTTATATTCTCAATTGGTATAAAAATACGTTTTATATTTTGGGTTTTTGCACCCATAATTATAGGCAATATCCCTCTTACTTTTCTTATTTTTCCATCTAATGACAACTCTCCTATAAACATACTTTCTCTTATGTAATTTTCATCCTTTTTTATTAACTCTCTTAAAAGACCTATACTTATAGATAAGTCTAAAAAAGCTCCCTCTTTTTTTATATCTGCTGGCGATAAATTTACAACTATTCTAGTGCTTGGAAATTTATATCCACTATTAAGAATTGCTGACTTTACTCTCTCTCTTGCTTCTTTAATTTCTTTGCTTGGAAGACCAACAATATTAAAACTAGGTATTCCATTGCTTATATCTACTTCAACCTTTATCAAAAAGCTGTCTATTCCCACTAAGTTGCTTGAATTAATAATACTTAACATATTTAATCCTTTCCAAAAACTTTATCTTTTTTAAAAAGCATTCATTATGTGATTTATTCTTTTTTCTAATAAATATACCTCTATAATATCAAATCTTATAGGAGTATTATTTAAGTTATTTTTTATAATATAGTATTTTGCGACATCAATTATCTTTTTTCTTTTTTTAAAACCTACAGATTCGCAAGGGTATCCATACTTTATGTTAGACCTTGATTTCACCTCCACAAATATAACTTCATCTCCTATATTTGCTATTATATCTACCTCCCCTATCTTTAATCTATAATTTTTTTCTAGTATCTTTGCACCTTTTGATAGCAGATAATTAACTGCTATTTCTTCTCCAAAATCACCTTTTTCTTTATTATTCATTATCTACTCCAATATATTAAATTTTTACTTTTAAATTATCGTCAGTATACAATTTAACTATTCATTTTTTTGAAATTGATTTTATTTCCATTAATATTAATAAATACTTCTATTGACTTTATTCTTTTATGATATTATGCTAGTTTTCATGAGGAAAGTTTATTTTTATGGAGGAATGTCTTTAATGAACAGAAAAAAATTATTTATTTTTATACGATATTTATCTCTATTTATATTACTTGTAAACTATTTGAATAATGCTGAAAATACATTGTATCCAGTTATAACAATGATTATATTATTTCTAATAATAAATAATCAAGTTAGATTTTTTTCTTTATCAAATGAGAATAAATTTATACTTATTTCTTATTTTTTAGAGTTTATTTTAATTTTTATATTGTATAATTATACAAAAACTTTTAATTCACTATACTTTGTCCCTTTAATTTTGGATACCTCATTTTTAATAAAGGAAAAATATAAATACATATTATTCTCTTTAGTTATAATATCCTCTTTTATTATTGGTTTAGATAAAAATGTATATTTAGCACTAGAATCAAGTTCTATATTACTAATTATAACTATACTTTCTATGTATCTAGAAAGTGAGAATTTATCTAAATTATACAATCAAAGTCTTTATGATAAACTCAGAGTTTCTAAAGACGAATTAAAAAAAGCTAATGCTGATTTAGAGATTTATGCAAGTTCTATAGAAGAATTAACAATTTTGAAAGAAAGAAACCGTATATCGAGGGAAATACATGATAGTGTTGGACATTCTCTTTCTACAACGATAATTCAATTAAATGCTATAGAAAAGCTCTTAAAAGACAAACCTCTCATTTCTGATTTAGTTCATGAACTTAGAGAATTTGTAACTGAAAGTTTTCAAGATGTAAGAAGAGCTATATCTGAACTAAAACCTGTTGAATATGAAAATTATCAAAATTTACTTAAAATCAAAGAACTGGTTAAAAGCTTTATTAAGCTTACAAATATCAACGTTAGATTAACTATATCAAAAAATACTTGGAACCTATCTAGAAATCAATCTATCGCTTTATATAGACTTGTTCAGGAATCGCTTTCTAACGCATCAAGGCATGGAAAAGCAACTGAAATTAGAATTTTTATAACATTTAATCCTTCAAATCTTATAATTACTATCAGTGATAATGGTATGGGGTGTAACAATATAAAAAAGGGAAATGGACTTAACAGTATTAGCGAAAGAATATATGAATTAAATGGAAAAGTTGAATTCGATAATTCTAATACTGGATTCACAATCAGAGCATCTTTTCCTAAATTTTCAGGAGGTGATTTTTTTGAATAAAATCAAAGTTCTTATAGTAGATGATGAAAAATTGATTAGAAAAGGTCTTAAGATTATTTTATCATCTTATGACGATTTAGAAATTGTAGGAGATGCTTCCAACGGATATGAAGCGTTAGAATTTTGTAAAACAAATGATGTAGACATAGTTCTTATGGATATTCGGATGAAGGTTTGTGATGGAGTTCTAGGAACAAGGCTTATAAAAGAATATGATAGTTCTATAGCATTATTAATTTTGACAACCTTTAATGATGATGAGTACATAAAAGATGCTATGAAGTTTGGAGCTTCAGGATATCTTTTAAAAGATAGTTTAGACGAAGTATTACATGAAGGGATTCGTTCCTCGTTTTTTGGCAATATTGTGCTTGATAAAAGTGTTGCTGAAAAAATCATGTCCCCTGAAAAAACTATAGAACAAGAACATATTTCTGATATGTATAATTTAACAGAAAAAGAAATATCCATAATTAGATTAATCGCAAATGGACTTAACAACAAAGAAATCAGCCAAGAATTATTCTTATCTGAAGGTACAATAAAGAATAATATCACTAATATCTTAGGGAAACTAGAGCTTCGTGATAGGACTCAACTAGTTATATTTGCCTTCAAAAATAAAATTGTAATATAAATATATAGGTAAGAAATCCATACCCTAAAAAATTTCTTACTCACAAGCTCATTTATAATAAATAAAAATATAAAGTGACTTAAGTCACTTTTTTTAGTGACTTATAGTAATAGAATTATGATTCATAATTCTTTATTATAGTATTATAGATTTTTAACTTATACAAAATTATTTTGGGAGGGATTATTATGGATATAGTCAGAGTAAATAACATAACGAAAAGATTCAATGATAAACTAGTACTTGATAATATCAGCTTTTCGGTTAAAGAAGGAGAGATATTTGGACTTATTGGACCAAATGGTGCTGGTAAGTCTACACTTATAAATATAATTACAAATCTTATGTTGCCAAATAGTGGAAACATCCAAATCAATGGTTTAGATATGTCAAAAGATTATATAAAAGCAAAGTCTATAATAGGACTAGTTCCACAAGAATTAGCACTTATAGAAACGCTTACTCCTTTTGATAACTTAGAGTACTTTGGGGCTTACTATGGATTAAAGGGAAAATTGCTTCAAGAGAGAATAACTGAAGCCTTAGAAGTCACAGGACTTACTGATGTTAAAAAGAAAAAAGTTAAAAAATTATCTGGTGGTATGCAAAGGAGATTGAACATTGGAATAGCACTTTTAAATCATCCTAAAATATTAATATTGGATGAACCAACTGTAGGTGTTGACCCTCAATCAAGAAATCATATTTTCAATTTTATAAAAAATATATCTGAAAAACAAAAAACTACAGTAATATATACTTCTCATTACATGGAAGAAGTTGAGCATCTTTGTTCTAAGATTTTTATTATGGATGAAGGTAAGGAGATTGCTTTTGGAGATAATGATTATTTAAAATCATTAGTATCTACAAATACAAAATTAATTATGGAAATAAAAAATATAAATGCTCAACTTATATTTGATTTAAAAAATACTAAAGGTGTTATATCTATCTTAGAAAATAATTCATTATTAGAATTAGATATAGACAAAAAATTACAGCTTACAGATGTGTTATCTGTTGTTGACAAAAACAATTCAAAAATAACACGAATATCTTATGAAGAACCTAGTCTAGAAGACGTGTTTTTGAATCTAACAGGGAAAAATTTAAGGGATTAATGGAGGTGATTTCATGAAATTATACATTAGTGTAAAAACTATGCTAAAAGGTTTAAAAAGCTCCTTTATACTTAATTTAATATATTTCTTAGCTTTACCTCTAGTTTTAGCTGGATTTCTTGGTATGGTGACAGAAAGTATGTTTCAAAATCCTATAAAAACAGATTTGACATCAATTGTTATATATGACAAAGATAATACAAAGCTATCAAATAATTTGACAGGATACTTAAAAAATGATTTATCTTCTATATTAACAGTTCAAAAAGATGATTCTAAGGCAGATTTAAAACTTACTATACCTAAAGGATATGAGAATAATTTATTAAATGAAAAATCAAATAATCTAAGTATAAAAAAACTTAAATCTAATGATAATATTGCAACATTACTTCAAGATATATTAGATACTTATCATGAAAAATTATATTTAAATAATTCTCAAAAATTAAGTTCAGAAGATTTCTCAAAATTATTTAATAAGAATTCTATTGATACCTCTATAATAAAAAATAATGTTAAACAAAACTCTTATGAGTACTTTGCTTTAGTTTCCCTTGGATTCTTCGCAATAATTTTTATAATGAATAACATTTTATCAAATTATGTAAGTGAATCAAAAGGACTTTCAAAAAGACTCTACTCTATGCCTGTAACTAGAGTACAATTTTTAATTTATGATTTTGTAGGTTTATGGGTTTACTCATTTATATTTTTATCATTATACGTTTTATTTTTTAGAACACTCGGTGTAACATTCAAAGGTAACTTTGTTATATTAGCTTTACTTTGTGCTTTAGCTTCTTATTTTATGACTTCAATATCTACTTTTATAACTACCTTTTTTAGCAAGAAATATGGTACAGTTATAGTTTATGCATTACTCTTCTTACAAATAGTTTTTGGAGGTATTTTCAGCATGGTAAATGATGTATTTACTAAGTTTACAAGTTTATCTCCTACTTATTTAATAGGAACATTGTTCAGTAATTATGAGACGTTTAAAACTATAGATTCAATAGAAAGTTTAATTTTTACATGCCTAATTGCATCTACAATATTGATTGCACTTTCTATTGTAAAAGAAAAATATAAATGGAGGGAGGTTTAATAATGATTAGGTTGACTATTGCAAACATAAAAAGATATATAAAAAATCATGCTCTTTTAGTTAATATGGTTTTATTTCCTGTTATATTAATGTTTTATCTTAACTTTTTTACTGGTAACTCAGAAAATCAATCAATGTACTTTTCTCCAGTAGCAATTGTATCCAATTCTTCTGGAAAATACGAACATAAGTTAATAGATAGTTCTAAATTAAAAGAAAACTCATTTGGATTAAACGAACAAGACAAGGCTATGAATCTATTAAAAAACAATAAAGTTTCTGCTGTCTTCATTTTAGATAAAAACTTTTCAAGCAATATAGATAACTTAAAACGACCTGTGGTTAAATGCTTTAAAACTGAAAATGGTGGAGGTAGTCTTTGGGCAGAATCACAAATAGAATCTTTTATTACTAATTCATTAAAATTAAAAATAGATAGAAATATAGATGATAAATTGACCAAGACAAATATAATTGATAACAGTTCAGGTAAGAATAAAAATTCATTTTTAATAGTTTTCTTGATATGTTATTTTATGTACATTAATGCAGCGCATCTAGCTTCTGATTTATTTTCATTAAAAAAATCTAATACCTTAAAAAGACTTGTTTCTACAAAACATAATGATATAAAAATAATTTTCAGCATATTTTTAGGATTATTTTTTACTCAAGCAATTGTATACACCTTAACTTTAGTATGTTTCACATCTATAAGTAATTTTAAATTGACTCTAAGTACATTGATGATTGTACTTGCAAATAGTTTTGTTGCTACTGGATTTGTATTTTGGATAGCTAGGGTGTTTAAAAACGAAGGTTCTATAAGTCTTATGTCTACGTTTTATTCTTTAATAGGTTTAGCTATATCCATATCTAGTATGATACCATCACTTGATAAATTATCCTTTATGGCTAATCTTTCAAAGCTTACACCATTTTATTGGACTATAGATGCTATTAATAATAATGGTAATATATTAATAAATATAATTGTTTTAATTCTTATTGGAATGGTATTTGTAACAGCTGGAAGTCTTAACTTAAGAGATTTTGCTAGAAATTAGTAATTATTAAATCTAGTTAGTATGTTATTTTATACAATACTAACTAGATATTTTAATATATTAAATCCTCTTATCTTATATTTTTATATCTAAGTTTATATATTAACAATTCTGAACTTATTATTATATATCAATCAATTTGACTTGTCAAGCATTTCATGATATAATATTAATTATTAGATAATTAAAGCATTGTACCCAAATTGCAATATCTAAAATTCAGTTTGGAGGTATAACCATATGTATAAAATCGGTGAAAGTGTAATGTATCCAAAAGAAGGAGCCTGTTATATAAGTGGTCTTGTAACAAAGGATGTAAATCATCATATACAAAAATACTATGAATTGACTGTTATTTACAATAGTAATCTTAAAATTTCGATTCCAGTTTTAAATGCTGATAAGATTGGCGTACGTCCAATTATGGATGAAAATGAAGTTGACAACTTTATCCAATCTCTTGATAAAGCGGATTGTTTATGGGTTCTTGATAGAAAAAAACGACTTAAACTATACCAGGATAAATTTCATTCAGGAGATGCTTTCGAGATTGTGAAATTAATTAAGATGCTTATGATACAAGATAATTCAAAACAACTATGTAGCACAGATAAGGACTTTCTAAATAAGGCTCAAAGATTTGCTTTGTCAGAATTGGCTGCAGCACAATGCAAATCCTACACAATTGTATTAGAAGAAATGAAAAACCATATACTAAATTCAAAAAATAACAATTAAATTAGTTTTATATACTAGTTTAATTGTTTAGCTATTCATCTAATTACTCTACTCTTCTTCAAACCTTTCAATCTAAAATTGATAAAGATAGATTAATTAGATAGACATCTTTATTTTAATAAAAAAGTCTAGGGGCAAATCATATTCTTAATTTCCCTCTAGACTTAGTAATAAAACTTACTCTTCCTCAAGTTCTTTTTTCTCTTGTAATAATACACTTAACTCATTTGCTTCTAAAATTTGTGCCTCTGCAATATCAAGTAACTCTTGTTGCCATTCCACACATTTATCTTTGTAATCAAAAGGTAGAGTTCTGTCAACTATGTACTTATCAATACAGCCTTCCGCACTTTTAATTATTTCTTTTCTTTCATCAATAAATTTTTCTAATTCTACTAAGGCTTCTTCATAAGCTTTTTTACTCATATAAATTCCCCCTTTGTACAATTATTCTACATTAAAATGATTTTTCCTCTTTTTTGTATAAAATTTTATTTGTATATAACTTTTCCATCAATATCTTTTATAGTTTGACATCCAGTTAATATCATAGAACCACTTAGTTCTGATTGAAGCTTATTTACGTAAGTTTCTACACCATCAGTTGCTCCACCAAATGAAGCAGTCACAAAAGGTCTTCCTATTAATACTGCATCCGCACCTAGACCTATCATCTTTAATACATCTAAACCAGTTCTAACTCCACCATCTGCAAGTATTGTAACTTTCCCTTTAACAGAATCAGCAATTCTTGGTAGAACTTCACATGCTCCTGGTGTACAATCTAGTACTCTTCCTCCATGATTTGATACAACTATAGCATCTACACCTGCTTCAACTGCCATTAATGCATCTTCAACAGTCATTATTCCTTTTAATATAAATGGTAGTTTAGTAGATTTTACTAACTCTTTTATCTGTTCAACATTTTTAGGAAGTACTGGCTTTCCATGTAGTGACAAAGTTACTAGACCACAAGCATCTATATCAACTCCAACTGCAAATGCCCCAGCTTCTTCAGCTAGTCTTATCTTTTTTATAATATTTTCATTATCCCAAGGTTTAATAAATACAATTCCAGCACCATTATACTTTTTAACTACATCTAAATTTTCCATTAAAAAAGCATCTACTGCTGTATCTCCAACCATTGCATAAATACCACTATTAGCACATCCTGCAACTACTGGTTCTATGTAATCTCTTTCATTAATTTTTCCACCCATATTTAAAGTAGTTCCTGTTACTGGAGCTGCAAATATAGGCGCACTCATTTTTTTCCCAAACATTTCTATAGATGTATCAGGATTTGAGACATCATGTATTACTCTCATATTTACTTTTACTTTTTCTAAGCTCTTGCTATTTTCTATAAAAGAAGAACCACTTCCTTTACCTCCCATTCCAGGTACTTCGCCTGCACAAACAACTCCATTACAAACCTTACAAACTTTACAACTTCCATTTAAATTTTCTCTAGCATTTTTTAATAATTCATTATACTCCATCTTTAATCCCCCCATTTATTATAGTAATTTATATCATATACATTATATCATATTGTATTTACAGTATATTTTTCAAAAAACTTTTCCTATGTATAGGAGTTATTCCGTGTTTTTCAATGGCTTCATAATGTTCTTTAGTCCCATACCCTTTATGAGATTTAAAACCATATTCTGGATAGACCCTATCATATTGATACATTATACTATCTCTAGTAACCTTAGCCAATATACTTGCTGCTGCTATTGATATAGATTTTGAATCTCCTTTTACAATTGGATTTTGAGCTATATCAATCCCTGGTATTGTCGCTGCATCAACCAATAGATAATCAGGTGCTTGTTTTAAACAATTTATAGCTTTTATCATTGCCATATATGTAGCATTCAATATATTAAATTCGTCTATTTCTTCATTATTTACTATACCTATTCCATAGTCTAATGCTTCTCTTTTTATTACTTCAAAAAGTTCATCTCTTTTTGCTTCACTTAGTTTTTTAGAATCATTTACGCCTTCTATTTTTGTGTTTTTTTTAAATACTACTACAGAAGCTACAACAGGTCCAGCAAGAGGTCCTCTTCCCGCTTCATCAATTCCTCCAATATATAAATAACCTTTATTGTAACCTTCATTTTCAAATATATTTATAGTTTCTAATCTTTCTTCTTCTCTTCTAATATTGTCTAATTTTTTAGCTAGTTTTACAGCTAAGCTTTGAACAGATTTTCTGTCATCGACTCTCAATAGTTCTATATATTGCATATATTTTTCTACTTCTAAGGTCTCAATTATTTCTTTAATCTCCCTCACGCTTTTATTCTGCATACAATTACCTCATCTTTCATTTGTAAAAATATAAGTTTTTAGTATATTAAAATTTTGCTACCTCAAAGTTTAATTGCACCCACTATACCCACATTTTAAGCATATACTACAACCACCTGTATGTGCAATTCCTTCACTTCCACACTCAGGACACACAAATTTTTCATCTTCTTCAAAATTTTTATTTATTATTTCTTTGGCTTTTTCCTCTTTATTATCTTTTTCTTTTTTATTATTTTTATAACATTCTTTTTTATTATCTTCTTTTTTATTATTTTCTTCCTTTTTTTCATTTATTAAAATTCCACTCCTTTTACATCCATCCCTAAATATTGTTACTCCTTTAAGACCAGCCTCCCATGCCTTAATATATATATTGAAAACATCTTCAACTGTAGTTTCAAAAGGTATATTTATTGTAGATGATATAGAAGCATCAATATACTTTTGCCACACTTTTTGCATGTTTATTCTTTCTTCATATCCTATATTCATAGCAGTAACAAAAAAATCTGGCAAACATTCTTCATCTGTAATACCTTTCTTATCCATATACTCTTTAACAATTGGAGTATATACTTTATAATATACATCTTCATCATGCAAGCTTTCAGTTTTTCTTATATATGAAAGGTTAAATATAGGTTCTATTCCACCACTAATTCCTATCATTGTAGATATAGAACCTGTAGGGGGTATGGTTAAAAGCTGTGAATTTCTAAGCCCATACTTTTTAACCATTTCCTTAGTATCTTCATTTAAATTTTCTATAAAAAACTTAGATTTAGAAATATTTTCATATTTATACTCACTAAATGTTCCATATTCTTTAGCAATTAATGCTGATTGCTTTACAGCTTCATTTAGCATAGTCTTACCAATTAAATCACATAATTCTAAAGATTCATCAGAGCCATATCTTATTCCCATCTTTATAAGCATATCAGCTATACCCATTACACCTAAACCTATCTGTCTATATTTATGTACACTATCTCTTTGCTCCTGTAACGGGTGTAAGTTTAATCCTTCATCTAAGACATCATTTAAAGCTACTACAGCTTCTCTAACGCAAGATTTTAATTTATTAATATCAAACGTAGCATGTTCACCAAATGGTTGTATTATAAACTCTGACAAGTTTATTGAGCCAAGTAGACAACTTCCTCCACTTGGAAGTGGCTCTTCTGCACAAGGATTTACTCCTGAAAAGCAAAAGTTTTTATCTTCACTCATAAAATTATATGTTCTTATTTTATCCCAGAACAATATACCTGGCTCTGCATAATCCCAGTTATTCTTCACAAATTTATTAAACAACTCATACGCATTTACTATCTTGACTATTTTTTCTCCAGTAGTTTCAACTTCAAAAGTACAATTATATAACTTTTTTTCCTTTACAGCTCGCATAAATTCATCTGTTACTCTTACAGAAATATTTGCTTTAGTAACCTTCTCCAAATCTGTTTTTATATCTATAAACTCTTCTATCTCTGGATGATTTACGTCCATAGAAATCATAAGAGCTCCTCTTCTCCCCCTTTGACCAATCAAACCAGTTGTCATACTGTAAAGTTCCATAAAAGAGACTGCTCCAGTCGTATGTTTTGCGGCATTGTTCACTTTTGCTCCTTTTGGTCTTAACTTTGAAATATCAATTCCAACTCCTCCACCATAACTAAATGTTCTAGCAAGTTTTTTTGCAGTATCGAAAATATCTTCTATACTATCTTTTGGTGGTTCTATTACATAGCAATTGGAATATGTTATTTTTTTTCCTTCTTTTTGTAATCCTCTATTTGCTAAAATTCTTCCAGCAAATAGAAATCTTTTTTGTCTTATTAGTTTTGATATTCTTGAACTATTATTTGAAATTCTCTTTATCCATTCATCAAAACTCTCACCATTGTGTCTATACTTGTTCTTCCATATTGATTTTTGTAATTCATCAAAGTCCCAAGCTTTAGTTCTTATTTCAGAACGTCTTTCTCTATATAATATGTAGTGTTTTGCTATATCTTTTCTATTTGATTCCATAAGCAATACTTCAACTATATCTTGTATTTCTTCCACAGATAAGCATTTTTCCATAGAACTATAGTCATTAGCTATTTTTCTTGATATATCATATGCTAAATCTCTATCCACTCCACCTTCACTGTTTATACTAGCTTTATAGACAGCATCTTCAATCTTACTTTTACTAAAAAGTTCTTTCGTACCATCTCTTTTTATTATATACTTCATTTTTAGACCTCCAATAAATTAGTATTAAATTAATACACTTATTAACTATAACTCTAAACAAACTTTTTTATATGTTTGTATTTTTTCAGATTAATTATCTAGCATAATATATATTATACTATTTTATATTCAATATAACACTCCTTATAGTTATCTCAACTTGTAAAATATATTCTTAAAAAACTTAAAAATAATATAAAAAAGTATATAAAATTCCAATTATACTTTTATATACTTTATTTTTTTTATATTTTTATTATTTTAACTTTGATTAATTAATAAGTGATTAAACGATAAATTCTTTATTTTTTCTTTACAAATATATATTAATATTTTTATATTAATATTAAACATTCATAGTATGTATAATTTTATTTATAATTCTAAATAAATCTTTTTTATTTTACACACCATATAAATCATACTGCTCCAAAATAAATTTTATAATTTGATAAATAATACTAATAATATTTTTTTATCTACAATAATTTAATAATACTTTCAAATATAAAAAGGAATTGCCTATATAATTTAAAGGCAATTCCATAATTATCAATTAGTTTTTATTATTATGCAGTTTTACTGCTTTTAGATGGAATAAAGATTCCTATTATTCCCGCTATTACAACTGGAACTATCCAGTTAAATCCTAATGAAGCAAATGGTAAAATATCAATTAGAGGAATATTTACACCAAAGCTTTTTATAACTGTTAATATACTTACTAATAACGCCATATATGTAGCACATTTGAACACATTGTCATTTTTAATTTTATCACTAAATAAAGCTAGTATAACTAGAGTTATAGTTGCTGGATATACCATATTTAATATAGGAGCAGAGAATTTTACTATTGTACTTACTCCAAAGTTTGATATGATTGCACTAAACACACAAACTACTATAACTATATGCTCATACTTTAATTTTCCATCTGTAAGTGTTGAGAAATATTGACCTGCTGCTGAAGAAAGTCCTATAGCTGTTGTTAAACATGCTAATGTAACTATAATAGCTAATAAGATTTTACCTGTAGTTCCAAGTAAAGCTGCTGTTATTGCAACTATTAAAGCTGTTTGTTGAACATCTTGTCCATATTGTTGAGATACAGTTGCTCCAAGATAACATAATCCACCATAAACTAGTGCCATACCTATTACTGCAATAACACCTGCACTTACTGTGGCTTTCATCTTTTCTTTCTCACCTGTATACCCTTTAGCTATTACTGACATGATTATGATTGATGCAAATACACTAGCTGCTAATGCATCCATTGTTTGATAACCTTGAGTTATACCTTCTGCAAATACATTTTGTATTAAAGAACTGTCTCTTATTTCTCCTAATGGAGATATGATACCCTTAACTATTAATACTGCTAAAGCTATAAGTAAAGCTGGAGTTAAGATTGACCCAACTATATCTACAACTTTTGATGGTCTTATTGTTAAAACCAATACTAGAGCAAAAAATACTATAGAGAATATTACTGGACTTATTCCAGAACCTATTGTAGGTAATATACCCATTTCATAAGTTGTTGCTGCTGTTCTAGGTATTGCTAAAAGTGGCCCTATACAGATTACCATTGCACATCCTATTGCAATACTTAACCCTTTGCCTGCTCTTGAGAACATCTTTGATGTGTCTCCATTGAACTTAGTTGCTGCTATAACTGCTAATAATGCCAAACCACCATCTGCAAAAAGGAATCCTATGAAAGCTACTAGCCAATTACTTCCAGATAAAACTCCTAGATATGGAGGGAATATTAAGTTCCCAGCACCAAAAAACATTGCAAATAGTGCAAATCCAATTACAATTACATCTTTAAAATTGATTTGTTTCTCACCCATTTAAAGCACCCCCATCTGAATTTTACTACCTTTTACTAAGAAATAAGTCCAATCTCTTCTTAAATGAAAACCTTTTGACGAGATTTTATTTAATTATACATTTTTGACTTAAATTTGTCAATTATGTTTCATAATTTATAAAATCTTCACAATATTTAATACAACTTTTTTAATTAAATAAAACCAACCTGTATACTTTAAACATAGTTGTTTTTTTATTTTTTTTCTAATTTTTCTTGATAAAATTAATTATTCTGAATAATGGAAATATTAAGATTTTTTAATTATTCGATTTATTGCCAAGTTGTATTGCTTTATATTATGTATTGTATATATCAACCTCCTTTTTACATACATATAATCCTTTTAATTCAATTTAAATTTTAAATATTTTGTGTTTATTATATAGTCTGAAAAAAAAGCAGTCAATATCATTTTTAATTTTTTAAATTTTCAAAATTATGATTCCTGAAAAATCGTTTTCCTTTTATCAGAACTCCTATTTACGTTAGTTCTTGTAGTATTTTGTATTTATTTTGCTAAATTGACTATTAATTTTATTTAATTATCATTCTATTTTTATAGATTTATCACTTGTTTTTTAGTCTAGAAATCGTTTTTTCTGAAAATTCCTTATTATGATTTATTAGCTTATTTTTCTTCATAGCAATTATTTTCTAACTTCCAACTTACTTAAACTTTGCAGTTGCTAGTATTCATGTTTATGTACTCATATATCATAATTAACTAAAAATTCTTAATATATATCTGTAAGAAAACAATTTAGTCGTTTACTCAATTCATTTGCATAGTTATATGTCTTAAATTTTGTTTTATTATTGTCATAATTTTATTTATATTATATTTTTGTAAAAATCATCTAATACATATACTTAAAATTATAAAATTAATATAAAATTATTTTTTTAATCTCTATTATTGTTAAAAAATAAACCATCTATCTTTTTTATATTTTCTTATATTTTTTCTATATTAAATACAAATAATTAATTATAGAATCCAAAAATAAAAGGAGTATTTATACAAATAACTCCTTTTATTACAGATAACTCATTTATTTACAGTTGATTATATTTTAATTAAATAAAACTTAATTTGTTCCAAGTGTATTAGATTGGCTCTTTGATGGTATAAAATTACCAATTATTCCAGCTATTATAACTGGAACCACCCAGTTAAATCCTAATGAATGAAGAGGTAAAGATTTTACTACTGGAACATTTACTCCATAACTAGATATAACTGTTAATATACTTATAAGTAATGACATATATACTGCTCCTTTGTACACATTATCATTCTTAATTTTTTCATTGAAGAAAGCTAAAATTATTAAAACAATTGATGGTGGATAAACTATACTTAGTATAGGAGATGCTATCTTTATAATAGTTCCAACACCAAAAGATGCTACTACTGCACTGAATACAGACACAGCTAATACTATTTTTTCATAACTTAACTTTCCTTTTGTAAGTCTAGAGAAATATTGACCTGTGGCAGATGTAAGACCTATAGATGTAGTTAAACATGCTAGTGATACTACTACTGCTAAAATCGCTTTCCCGATATTTCCAAGTAAACCTTCAGTTATATTTACTATTACTTGTGATTGTACTGCATCTGTTCCATACATTGTGGATACAGTTGCTCCAAGGAAACATAAGCCTCCATAAACTAGAGCCAATCCTCCACAAGCAAGAACGCCAGCTTTACCAATCATTTTTAATTTATCACTAATAGTAGAATATCCTTTTTCATTTAAAGATACTATTAGTACTGACGCAAGCGCTATTGCTGCAAAGGCATCCATTGTCTGATATCCTTGACCAATACCTTCTGCAAATACATTAGGTATCATAGGTTTATCTATTATCTCTCCAAGTGGCGATACAACACCTTTTATAATTATAAATGCTAAAGCTATTAGAAGAGCTGGAGTTAAAAACTGTCCAACTATATCTACGACCTTAGAAGGTCTTATTGTCAATACATATGAAATCGCAAAAAAAAGTATACAGAATAATAACACTGGAATTGAAGTTCCAAATAAAGGCATTATACCCATTTCATAAGTTGTTGCACCTGTTCTTGGTATAGCTAGGAATGGTCCTATACATAAAATATCTGCACAACCTATAAGAATTCCTAGTTTCATACCACATCTTTTAAACATTTCAACTACATTTCCATCGAATTTAGCTGTAGCCATTACTGCTAGAAGTGCCAAACCAGCATCAGCAAATGTAAATCCTAAGAAGGCAATTAACCACTCTGGACCTGTAATTATTCCCAAGTACGGTGGAAATATTAAGTTACCTGCTCCAAAAAACATCGCAAATAACGCAAATCCAAATACTATAATATCCTTGGTCTTACCCATTATAAAATCCCCCTTTTTAACCTTATTAAATTAATAAAATACCTCAACTGTTTACACTTGTATAAATAAATTAAATAAAACAATAGAACTTATTATTAAATTAATAAAATTAATAAAATTAAATTTTTAATATATTGTATTGATTTGTTCTTATTATATATTATACGAAACAAACAAGTCAATATACCAAAATTTTAAATAGTCCTACTCATTTTAATTTTCAAAATATTAGGTATATTTGTCTTAAATTAATATTTTTAAAACTTTTCTAATCTAATTTATACTTTTATATGACAATATTTGTCCATATTTCAAAAAATAAAAAAAACTTTATAAAAAGTTTTTTTATTTTGTAATATTAAATTTTTAATTTTATTTTAAAATCTATCTTTTAAGATTTTCTGGGACTTCTAACGTTATATTCCCTATTTTTCCATCTCTAAATTCATTTAAAACAGTTGTAGCTATACGTGTATAATCTAACTCTTTTTTCCCTGTTATAAAACCCCTTTTATGACCAATCATATCCATAGTTTCAATTGGAGTTTCTCCTAGATAATCCAACTTATATCTAGCTTTCAGCTTCTCAGGTTCTATTTTCATAAGTTTTTCTATAAGTCTTAAAGCCAAAGTCTCAGTATCTAAAATCTCATCCTTTATAGCTCTACTAAATGCTAAATTTAATGCAACTTCTTGGTCTTCAAACTTAGGCCAAAGTATTCCAGGTGTATCTAAAAGTTCAAGATTTCCCTTTAATCTAACCCATTGCTTCCCTTTCGTTACTCCTGGCTTATCTCCAGTTTGAGTGCTTTTTCTACCTGTTAACTTATTTATAAGAGATGATTTACCAACATTTGGAACCCCAACTATCATTATTCGTATAGCTCTTTCTTTTCTACCTTTATCTTTCAAAGAGCTCATTTTTTCTCTAGTTACATTCTTACATTCTTCAATTATCTTATTTATACCAATCCCTTTTATTGTATCTACAGGTATAGCTTTTATATTAATTTTTTTATAGTACTCAATCCATTGATTTAATTTATCTCTATCTGCCATATCACTTTTATTAAGTACGACAACTCTTGGTTTATCTCCTACAAGCCTATCTATATCTGGATTTTTACTACTAAATGGTATCCTAGCATCCAAAAGTTCAACCACTACATCAATCAATTTTAAGTTGTTTTTTACCAACTCCTTAGTTTTTTTCATATGACCCGGATACCAGTTTATATGTAGATTGTCATCCATAAGATACTCTTCATATTCATTTGACACATGCATCACTCCTTATTAAATATTATATTATTATATCCTAATTCCACTTAAAAAATATATCTTTACAAACTAATAATATTGTCACCTTTTTAACACCATACTTTACATAATATTGTTCTCTTATTTTTAATATCATTACAAAATATAATACAGTACTTAGCAATTTTATTTTTCATTTTAAAAAACATAAATTCATTAGTAAATAATGTATATTTTCAACAAATAGTTCTATTTATTTCTAATATAATCGTCTGCTGTAATTTTCATTAAAATAGAAAGAGGACTGATAAATCAGCCCCCCATTTATAAGTAAAGTTTTTAATTATTTATTTCTAGCTTCTTTTATCTTAGCAGCTTTACCTACTCTACCTCTTAAGTAGTTTAGTTTAGCTCTTCTTACTTTACCTTTTCTAGTAACTTCTATTTTTTCTATTTTTGGAGAGTGAACTGGGAAAGTTCTTTCTACGCCAACATTGAAAGACATTTTTCTAACTGTGAAAGTCTCTCTTGCTCCTCCACCTTGTCTTTTTAATACTACACCTTCGAATACTTGTATTCTTTCTCTTTTTCCTTCTATAATTCTAACGTGTACTCTAACTGTGTCCCCAGGTCCAAAATTAGGAACTTCATTTTTTAATTGTTCTTGCTCAATTGCTCTTAGCATTTCATTCATCTTTCTTCCTCCTAAATATCATAGACGTTCTTAACTACCCGACCAGTGTAAACAGAGGAACGCCCGTATTTTCAACATTTTATATTATACTATACTTCAATAGTTATTACAAGCACTTTTATATTTTTAATTCCATTTATTAGGTACTGTATTGTACATACATATATTAATTTTGTATTATATTTTTATTTTTCTTTAGACTTTTTATATAAATCGAATCGTCTTTCTTTGGTTATTCTTATAGATTCTTCTCTTCTCCATTCATCTATCTTTTTGTGATTACCTGATAAAAGCACCTCTGGTACTTTTAATCCTTCAAAATCTCTAGGTCTAGTGTAATGAGGATATTCCAACAAGTTATTTTCAAATGATTCTTCTTCAAATGATTCTTCTTGGTTTAATACACCTGGTATTAATCTTGATATAGAGTCTATCATTATAAGTGCTGGAAGCTCTCCTCCAGTTAATACATAATCTCCAATTGAAATTTCATCAGTGACTATTAAATCAATGATTCTCTCATCTATTCCTTCATAATGACCACATAGCAGTATTATATCTTCTTTGACAGACATCTGCTTTACTATAGACTGATTATATACCTTACCTTTTGGAGTTAGATAAATCACGCTTGGATTATCTATATTGTGAGTTGTTATTATATGCGTATACGTGTCATATATAGGTTGAGGAGTCATTACCATACCAGCCCCTCCTCCAAACGGATAATCATCTACTTTTTTATGTTTATTATTAGAAAAATCCCTTATATTATATATATGAACTTCAATTATACCTTTTTCAACTGCTCTTTTCATTATACTTTCATCCATATATGAATTAAATATTTCTGGAAAAAGTGTCATTATATGAAATCTCATATTACCACCTAATCTATCATTCCCTTAATAGGGTCTATAATCATTTTTCTTTCATCAATGTTTATTGTAGGTACAAATTTTTTTACAGCTGGTATCATAAATTCTTTATCTTCCTCACCTTTTACTACGTAAACATCATTTGCTGAATATTGAAGAACATCTTCTAGCACTCCTACATATTTTCCATCTACAGTTAAAACTTCCATTCCAATCATATCTGCTATAAAAAATTCTCCTTCTTCAAGCTCTCTGCTATCTTCTCTAGACACGTACATAAATTTATTTTTTAACTTTTCTGCTTTCTCTATGCTATCTATCCCTTTTATTTTCATTATAACCATAGAACCTTTGTATCTTACTTTCTCAACAGTCCATTTATTATTTAAATCTTTTCCTAGATAGAAGTCTTTTAATTCATCGAATCTCTCTATATCATCAGTAAGTGGATAAACTCTTACCTCACCTTTTAGACCTTGTGTATTTACTATTTGACCTACCTTAAAATGAGTTAATTTTTCTTTCATGTTATCACCTTCTTAAAAAATTTAATCTTACGTGGTCATATCATCATAAAATCTTAAACGACATATAATTATATAAAAAGGACTAGGTATTATACCTAATCCTCCTATTTACACTATCTCAAGAGAAACTTTTATATTTTCTCTATTTGCAACAGATCTTACGACAGTTCTTATAGCTTTAGCTATTCTTCCCTGCTTCCCAATAACCTTACCCATGTCTTCTTGAGCAACTGTAAGTTTTAAAACGATACCGTCATTATCTTCAAATTCCTCAACAATAACTGAATCAGGATTATCAACTAGAGCCTTAGCTATATCTACAACTAGCTCTTTCATATATTTCATCTCCTAAAGTAACCTCAGCAATGAGTACTTACTTAAACTAATTGCCAAGAAAAAATTATTTTGCTTGTTTAGAAGCTTCGAATTTTTCTATTACTCCGTTTTTTACAAGTAATTTTTTAACTACTTCTGTTGGTTGAGCACCAGTAGCTAACCATTTTATAGCTTTTTCATCATTTATTCTTACTTGTTTAGGTTCAGAAATTGGATTATAGTATCCTATTTCTTCTATAAATTTTCCATCTCTTGGAGCTCTTGAATCAGCTACTACTATTCTGTAGAAAGGTTTTTTATTAGCTCCCATTCTTTTTAATCTTATTTTAACTGCCATTACAGTCACCTCCGAATAATTTTTACTTTTTTATATTTTATTTAAAAAAAGGTAAACCGCCTAAGCCGCCCCTTTTCTTCATACTTTTTTGTGAACCAGCAAACATCTTCATCATTTTTTTCATTTCATTAAGTTGTTTTATAAGTCTATTTACATCTTGTACACTAGTTCCACTACCTCTAGCTATTCTCTTCTTTCTAGAAGCATTTAATATTCCTGGGTTTCTTCTCTCATATGTAGTCATTGATTGAATTATGGCTTTAGTTCTCTTCATTTCTTTGCCATTCAAATCTACATCTCCAAGTTGGTCTTTTACATTTCCCATACCAGGTATCATACCAAGTATCTTGTCAAGAGGTCCCATATTTTGTATTTGTTCCATTTGTTGTAAGAAATCCTCAAAATCAAGTTCTTGTTTTTTGATTTTTTGTTCTAATTCCTTAGCTTTCTCTAGGTCTATGTTTTCTTGTGCTTTTTCTATTAAGCTTAAGACATCTCCCATACCTAATATTCTCGATGCCATTCTATCTGGGTGGAAAGGTTCTATATCGTCTAGCTTTTCTCCCATACCCATAAATTTTATAGGCTTTTGTGTAACTGCTCTTATTGAAAGTGCAGCACCACCTCTAGTATCTCCATCTAATTTAGTTAATACAACCCCATCAACACCAAGTGCTTCATTGAAGCTTTCAGCAACATTTACAGCATCTTGACCTGTCATAGAATCTACAACTAAAAGTATTTCATGTGGCTTAATTTCTGATTTAATAGATTTTAACTCATCCATAAGTAATTCATCTATATGAAGTCTACCAGCTGTATCTATAATAACTAAATCATTAGCATTTTTAATTGCATGGCTTAAACCTGCTTTTGCAATATTTACTGGATTTTCCTTATCTCCCATATTGAACACAGGTATATCCAATTTTTCTCCAACAACTTGAAGTTGCTTTATAGCTGCTGGTCTATAAATATCACAAGCCACTAATAAAGGTTTTTTACCTTGCTTTTTAAAATATCCTCCAAGTTTACCTGCTGTAGTAGTCTTACCTGCACCTTGCAATCCAACCATCATTAAAATTGTAGGTGGCTTTGAGGAAATCATTACTTTACTTTGTACATCTCCCATTAAACTTGTAAGTTCTTCATTTACAATTTTGATTACATGCTGAGCTGGAGTTAAGCTTTGCATAACTTCTTGTCCAACACATCTCTCTTGAACTTTTTTTATAAAATCTTTAACTACTTTAAAGTTAACATCTGCTTCAAGAAGAGCAAGTTTAACTTCTCTCATAGCATTTTTTACATCTACTTCTGTAAGTTTTCCTTTTGATTTTAACTTACTAAATGCCCCTTGTAGTTTATCAGACAATCCTTCAAATATCATTTTATCATCTCCCTACATACATCTTCTATATTTTCTAGCTTAGGGATTAAATTAGCACAATCTCTATTGTGCAATAAATCTTCTTTAATGTCAATAACTTTATCTTTTATAATCTTAATATTTTTTTCCTGCTCTTGAATCTTTGATACTAAGTGTAACTTCTCTTCATAATCTCTTAGTATTTTTTCTGAACGCTTTAGAGTATCATATACACCTTGCCTTGATACATTCAGATTTTCACTAATTTCACCTAAAGAATAATCTTCTTCATAGTATAGAGCAACTATTTCTTTCTGCTTGTCAGTTAATAATTCTTTATACTGTTCAAATAACAATCCAATTTCGACCATTTTTTCTATATTCATATCTTACACTTCCTAGCAGTATACTGTAAAGGTTATCTACTTTACACTATTGTATTTTATATCATATAAACACTCTTGTCAACCATTATTTTTAAAAGAATACTAGTTGCCAAATAATGCATCTGAAAATGATTTTGCATTGAAATCTTGTAGGTCTTCTACTCTTTCTCCAACTCCAATTAGTTTTACAGGTACATCCACTTCTGATTTCACTGCAAGCACCACTCCACCTTTTGCTGTACCATCAAGTTTTGTAAGTACTATACCTGTTATATCTGCAACTTCTTTAAATGTCTTTGCTTGCACAACTGCATTTTGACCGGTTGTAGCATCTACTACAAGAAGTACTTCACGCTTTGCTTCTGGAAATTCTCTACCTACTATTTTAAATACTTTTCCAAGCTCATTCATAAGATTAGCTTTATTGTGTAATCTTCCTGCTGTATCACATATTAATACATCTATTTTTCTAGCCTTTGCTGCTTTTATAGCATCAAATACCACTGCTCCAGGGTCTGCTCCTTCTTGATGCTTTATTATATCTACATTGGTTCTATTTGCCCAGATTTCTAATTGCTCTGTGGCTGCTGCTCTAAATGTATCTGCTGCTGCTAATAAAACTTTTTTGCCATCTTTTTTGTATCTATTTGCTAGTTTACCTATTGTAGTAGTCTTACCAACTCCATTTACACCTACCATTAATATTATACATGGTGCTGGTTCTATATCTAACGTAGAGTTTTCATTTGTAAGAATATCTTCAACTATAGATTTAAGTTCCTCTCTTACTTTTATTGGTTCAGTAATACCTTTTTGCTTTATTTTATCTCTTAGTTTTCCAATTATATCCATAGTTGTATTTACACCAACATCTGCTGTTATTAAAATTTCCTCTAAATCTTCAAGTAATTCTTCATCTATTTTTGTATATGATTTTAAAACCTCATCTATTCTATCAGTTATTCCTTGCTTTGCCTTTGTCAATCCTTGTTTTAGTCGTTCAAATAAGTTAACTTTCTTTTCTTCTTTATCTTCCACCTCTTCAACTTCTTTATCATAATTTTCTAATTCTTCTGTTATATCCTCATTAGAATCAGCACTTGAAATATCATCTACTTCTAGTTCATCACTAGTTATCTGACCTTCTACTGCTTCATTTTCTCCAGTAATTTCATTGTTAGTTGCTTCTTCATCTTTTTCTTCAATATCTTCTACTTTATCTATCACTTCTTCTTCAAGCCCTGAAAAAATAGTTTCTTCCAAGTTTTCTAGACTATCAGTACTGCCTTCTACTTCTTCTTCTGCATCTTTTTTTTCGATTTCCTTTTCCTTGTCTTTTCCAAAACCAAATAATTTTTTTAACACTGTTTTTCCTCCTATGTCAATCTAAGTTATATAATATCTGTTATTTCCTGAGCTTCTTTTAATTTTAAACTAATAACTTTTGAAATGGCTTTTTCCTGCATTGTAACTCCATAGATATAATCAGCAGCTTCCATAGTTCCTCTCCTATGAGTTACTGATATAAACTGCGTTTCTTTAGATAAATCCTTCAAAAATTCTCCAAATCTAAATATATTTGCATCATCAAGTGGAGCTTCAATCTCATCTAATATACAAAATGGTGTTGGTTTTGTAATCAATATAGCAAATAATATACTTATTGCTGTTAAAGCTTTTTCTCCACCAGACAATAGGTTTAGGTTTTTCATTTTTTTACCTGGTGGTTGAGCTGTTATTAGTATATCACTTTCTAATAAATTTTCTTTATCTAAAATAGTTAATTCTCCACAACCTCCACCAAATAATCTCTTATACACATATTTAAAGTTTTTGCTTATTTCTTCAAATTTAATCTCAAATTCAGACTTCATATTTTCTTCTAATGTATGTATAAGTTTTTCTATCTCTTCCATAGACTCCTCTAAATCTTGTTTTTGTTCACTATAAAAATCGTATCTTTCTTTTATTTCTTCATATTCCTTTATAGAGTCTATATTTATATTTCCAAGACTTCTTATTTCTCTCTTTAGACTTTCTAAGAATTTTCTATCTATATCCAAATCTTCATCTTTAATTTCCAATGCTTGTACTAGAGTCATCTCATATTGCTCAAATAACTTATTTATATATGTGTCTTGACTAGTTTTTAATCTTTCTAATCTTCCACCAACTTTAAATAAACTTTCTTTAAGTTCTATATGTTGTCTATCTATAGTTTTTAATTCTTTATTAATTTCATCAAAACTATTTTTCAAATCATCTTTTGCTATTTTTCTAGTTTCAAGATTTCTATTACTATCTCCTAATTGTTTTGTTAAATTTTCTTTTTCTTTTTCTTCAGTAGCTATAGAATCTTGTAGTTTAACTATTTCTTGTCTTTCATAATTCAATGACTCTTCTAATTGTTTATTCTTTTCTTCTAGTTCACAATTTTCACTAGATATTCTCTTTATATCTCTAACTATACTATTGTAAGCTTCTGTTTTCTTCACTAAGCTTAAGTTTAATTCATCAAATTCAGATTTTTCTTTATCATATAAATCATTGTATCTTTTTATTTCATCATTCAATGCATCAATTTTTTCTTTGTTTTGATTGTATATATTATTTAACTCTTCCATATCTTTTCTAACATCATCGCTTTTTTCGAGTGTATAACTTAAATTAGAGTTTAAATCATTCTTCTCATTTTCTAATTTAGTAATACTACCTTTTAACGATTCAATTTCAGATTCAATATTCTTTGTACTGGTACTTTTTATTATTATACTTTTTTCTAAATCTTTTATTTTACTTTCATGTGAGTTAATTTCATTTTTTATATTTTTTACATCTTTGTCTAGAGATTCTCTTTTTAATTCTAAATGTGAAATCTCATTCTTGATATTATTTATCTTTTCTGTATATTCATTAATGTATCTTTTTCTCGATAGTATATTCCCATTAGTTTTTAGACTTCCTCCAGTCAAAGAACCTCCTGGATTTAAGATTTCACCGTCTAAAGTTACTATTTTAAACCTATGACCAGTTTCTTTTGCAAATTTTATACCTTCATCTATATTATTTATAAGTATTGTTCTTCCAAGTATATTTTCAAGTATATTTCTATACTTTTCATCAAATGTAATTAAATCACTTGCTATTCCTATGAACTTAGTATTCGCTTTTAAGTTTCCTAGACTTATTTTATTTGATTTAATTATATTTAATGGAAGAAATGTTACTCTACCTAAATTATTCTGCTTTAAATAGTTTATTGCAGATTTAGCACTAAACTCATCATCAGTTATTATATTTTGCATATAAGCACCAAGAGCTGCTTCTATAGATTTCTCATATTTTTCAGGTACACTTATAATTTGACCTAATGCTCCATGAACCCCTTTTAAGTTTTTATTTTTTAGTACTTCTTTTACTCCTCTATTAAATCCTTCATAATGATTTTCCATATCTATATAGACATTTAACTTTGAATTATATCCATTTAGATTATATTTACTTTTCTGTATTTCATCTTCTAGTTTATTGTATTCACTAATTGAATCTTGCAAATTAGTTGATAATTCTTTATGTCTATTATTTACATTCTTTAAGTTCTCACTTTGCATATTAAACTCTTTATTTATACTATCTAATTCAGATGACTTTATTTCAATACTCCTGTTTAATTCTGCTATTTCTGAGTTTATATTTTCATCTCTGATATTCATATTTTCTTTATTTGCATTTAAAGTGGACAACTTATTACTAAACTCTTGTTTTTTATTTAATATATCTATTATACTTTCTTTAAATAATTCTATCTCATTATTTAAGGATTCTAACTTAACTTTTTGTTTGTCTTTACTGGATTCCAATACTTTTATATTTTCTTGCAAGGTAGATAGTTCTTCATTACCTAATGACTTATTAATTTCTAACTCTTTTATGTATTGCTTATTTTCATTTAGTTTTTCTTTTATATCATTTATTTCTATATTTTTTCTATTAATTTCATTCGTAAAATTTATTATTCTTTCCTTAATTAAATTTATTTGGGACTCTTTTTTTGATATAACCCCTTTAATTGAGTTTATATAATCTACAGATTTTTCAATTACATCCTGTAATACCTCTATCTCTTTATTAATATCTTCTTGCTTTTTCTCTACAACACTTTTTTGTTCTTCTTTTTCATTGAGTTCCTTTTCAATTACCTTGCTATGTTCATTAACTTCGCTCAATTCTTTTTCTATTCCTTCAATTTCTCTTATAAAACTATTTACTTCAAATATCTTTAATTTTTCACTTATTTCCAAGTACTTTTTTGCTTTTGTCTGTTGATTAAAAAGAGGCTTTAATTGATTTTCAATTTCTATATATACATCATCTATTCTTTCTAAATTTTCCTTTGTATTACTTAGATTTCTTTCTGCTTCCTGTTTTTTATATCTATATTTTGATATGCCACAAGCTTCATCAAAAACTTTTCTTCTGCTTAAAGGATTATTACTTAATATTTCATCTACTTTTCCTTGTTCTATGATTGAATAACCATCTTTTCCAATACCAGTATCTAAAAAGACTTCTTTTATATCTTTTAATCTGCAACTCTTATTATTTAGAAAAAATTCACTTTCACCATTTCTATAAGCTCTTCTTCTTATAGTTACTTCTGTAAAATCTAATTCTAATTGATTTTCAGAATTATCAATAGTAAGGGCCACCTCACAATAATTCATAGGTTTTTTTGTATCTGTACCTGCAAATATTACATCTTCAAGTTTATCACCTCTAAGACTCTTAATACTCTGTTCTCCTAATACCCATCTTACAGCATCAGATATATTACTTTTTCCACTTCCATTTGGTCCCACTATTGCTGTTATTCCTTCTTTAAAAATAATATCTGTTTTTACTGGAAAGGATTTAAATCCCTTTAACTCTAGTCTTTTTAAATACAAATCGTTTCTCTCCCTTCATTATTAAAACTAAAGGTCATAAATGTCATACAATTTTCTATGAATGTCTCTCATATTAGCACTAATTAAACTTTTCCCATCTAACACAATTTCTAATTGATTTATATCTAAATCCGATTCTTGTGTTTTTAAAATCACACCAAGTTTTTTTTCCATATAATTAACATTTGTTTTTTTATTTCCTATAATTTTAGAAATATTCTTTTTATTAGATTTCACCAACATCTGTTTTATATTTTTATTTTGTAAAATAATAAATTCTAAATAATCTTTTATCATATCAGCTTCTACCAATTCTCTAAATGCAGGATGATATGGTCCTGCTAAAACAGCTTTTCCAATTTGTATATCATCATTAGCTTGAAGTCCAACTCTTATTACATTAATATTATTAACATAAAACAATACAAGAACTTTTTTTACTATGTTTACACTCTCTTCAAGGGTAAATGGATTGTATTCATTTTGTTCCATTAACTTTTCAAGACCTGTATCTTTTACTACTAAAGTTGGATAAACTCTAACACAATCTGGTTTTAGCTCTACAAATTTTTTTGCTGTAAATATACATTTTTCTTCTGTATCCGCTGGAAGACCAATCATCATCTGTAAGCCAAGTTTAATTCCACTATTTTTTATCATCTTTGAACTCTTGTACACAATTTCAGACTTATGACCTCTTATACTATCTAATAGTACTTTTTCATCTAAAGATTGTACTCCAAGTTCAATTATGCTTGTCTTATATTTTTTTAACATACTTAATATGTCTTCATCAATACAATCTGGTCTTGTAGACATTCTAATATCTTTTACGATACCTTTTTCTACATATTCTTTAGCAACTGATAATAAACTTTTTTGTATATCAATATCTATAGCAGTAAAGCTACCACCAAAAAATGCTATTTCTACATCAGCATCTTTATCTATAGTCTCTAAACATTCTTCAATTATATTTCTTGCATCTTCACTAGTAACATCAGTGCTCACGCCTGTTATTTTTTTTTGATTACAAAATATGCAATCATGGGGACATCCTTTATGAGGAACAAATATAGGTATAATTCTCTTTTTCATCTACAACATCCTTCTAATATAAATATTTCTTTTTATATTTTTACATATTATATTTCTTTTTCCCATAATTTTTTCTTTAAAGCTACTTTAGCAGCTAACTGTTCAGCTTCTTTTTTACTCTTGCCTTCTCCAATACCCAGTACATCTTCATTAATTCCAACTTCCATTATAAATCTTTTATTATGATCTGGTCCTTTTTCTTCTATAAGCCTGTACCAGATATTATTTTCTCCATTCCCTTGTAACACTTCTTGAAGATGCGTTTTGTAGTCTCTAAATATATTTCCTTTTCTTGAATCATAAATTATATTTTCCATATAATGAAGTATAAACTGTCTTGCACTTTCAAAACCTCCATCAAGATATATAGCTGCTATTACAGCTTCAAATGCATCTGCTAATATTGAAGTTCTATGTCTTCCTCCAGTTGCTTCTTCCCCTCTACCTAATAACATGTGAACACCTAAATTTATATCATTAGCTACTTCACTTAACGAATCTTCACAAACTATATTTGCTCTAAGTTTAGTTAGTTCCCCTTCGGGCAGATTAGCTTCTTTATTAAATAAATAATCACTTATCACTATGCCTAAAACCGAATCCCCTAAAAATTCCAACCTTTCATTAAAATTATATTTTTTATTTTCATTAGAATATGAGCTATGAGTAAGAGCTTCTAATATATATTCTTTATTTTTAAATTTATAATTTATAACATTTTCAAATCTTTGTATATTATCTAGTAATTTTTTACTTATTTTCATATTTACATCCCTCCAAAATCCTATTCTATAAATTCTAGTGTACTATTTTTGTCCAAGTATTGCAAAACCAAAATCCGTAATAATCTTCCTCATAAAAATAAAACTACCTATGAAACAAAATATCTCATAGGCATCATAGGCAGTTTTAATTCTTATGAATTTTTACTCTCTATCATCACAACTTGAACAACCACCACATGTACAATCATCATCACAATCATCTTCTGATGATAATATTACAGCCTTGCAATCAGGACAAACAACATCTACCTCATCATCATATAACAAATCTTCGTCTATTTCTACTAACTCTCCACAATTTGGGCATTCCATTTCTATATAGCTGAAGTCCTCATCATCGTCATCTTCTTCATAAATATCTTCTTCCATATCAGCAATATTTTCTTCTAAATCTGCTAAATCTTCATCTATAGATTCAACAAAATCCTGAAGTTCTTCTTGTTCTTCGTCCAATGTTACAATAGCATCTGCAAATACTTCTAATGCATCAACTATTTTATGTATCATTTTCCCTTCTTTACTTTCATTACTTACTTCTAATCCTTCTGCTAGGCCTTTTAAGTATGCAACTTCTTCATATAAACGTTTCATGTAACACCCCTCGCTTTCTTTTTTATATATAAACTAAAAGCTCATATATCTTATATTATTAAGATATATAAGCTTTTATATACATAAATTTTTATACTCTTGATAAATATTCACCTGTTCTAGTATCTATCTTTACTTTATCTCCAGTATTTATAAATAATGGAACTTGAACAACTGCTCCAGTTTCAACTGTAGCTGCTTTAGTTACATTACTTGCCGTATCACCTTTTATACCTGGCTCTGTGTCTGTAACTTCTAGCTCTGCAAAGTTTGGAGCTTCCACTTGGAATGGTTGTCCTTGGTAAAATCTTATTGTAGCAACTTCATTTTCTTTTAAGAACTTAATTGCATCTTCAACTTGCTCATAGTTTAATGGTATTTGTTCAAAATTTTCTTGATCCATAAAATAATATAACTCACCATCATTGTATAGATATTGCATTTGTCTTGTATCTATAACAGCCTTAGGGAATTTTTCACTTGGATTGAAACTTTCTTCTCTTATAGCTCCTGTTTTTAAGTTTCTGTATTTAGTTCTAACGAAAGCAGCTCCTTTACCTGGCTTAACGTGTTGAAAATCAACTACTAAACATGGTTGTCCATCTTTTTCAAATGTAACACCTTTTCTAAAATCACCTGCTGATACCATTTCTTGTTCCTCCATATTAAAATAAATTTCTTATTTTTTAGTAAATTTTACATTACTATGCCTTTAAAATTATATCTCTTACTTGAATTCTGTCAAGTCAGGATTACAAATTTTTACTATTATCATAATATCATAAGTTATACAATATAAACAAGTATTTGGCAAATTACTTATTCTATTATTTTTATTATTCTCCTCTACAATCTTAATCTATGCATTTTATATATTGATATTATTTAGTTATATAGTTCTCAATAATTATATTTTATATGACTTATTGATGTTATTTCTTGCTCTTAAACTTATGTATTTTTATATACTTTTACTAAAATTCCATATTTTTATTTTAAACTTGGTTTCATAGTTTTGACTACGTTTTGATAATTTCAATTTAATATTAACATATTGACCATCATTAGTAATTGATACATACATTTCATCTACATAATCTCCAATTTCATAACCACCAGCTTGACTATTTTCACCATTTAAAGAATTCACAAATAACTTATTTCGTCTTTCATTTAATATAATTTCTTTATTAGTTATATTTTCTTCATTATTAGTTATATTTTCATCTACATATCTACATTTTATAGATGTAGTCTTTTTAAATGTTTCTTCATCATTAGATACATTTATTATTCCCATAGAATTACTAATAATTCCTTCCATAGATTTTATGATTTCAAGACTTTGTTGTTGTAGTTCTATCTTATCTTCTATTCTTAGTTTTAAGTTTATTGTAAATACAAATACAGAATATAGAACTATTATCAGTATTACAATTGAAGTTAATGATATTACACTTTCCAAAAGTAAGTATCCATATTTACGTTTCATATTTTCCCTCTTTCAGAAGTACTCTTCCACTTACAGGTGTTATTGTTATAGTTTTTCTTAATCTATTATTATATATTTCTATTGTAGATGCTTTTTGAGGTGAACCATCAGATTTAAACTTTATTATTTCAATACTTCTAGCTATTTTTACATTTTTAGGTAGTATCATTGATTTAATATTTTTGCCATCTTTTCTCAATACATAACCTTCATGTTTATCTTGATTTACATAGTATATATATGTATTGTAATTGCTAAACATATTAATCCGCCTAACATACCTTATATCTGAACAAAGTTGACGTGCAAATAAATTTATTTTATGATTTTCAAGATTATCTTTTGGAAAAGATAATGTAGCTATCAATAGTATTATACTGATAGATACAATTAATTCTATTACAGTCACATTCCTTCTTTTTTCAAAGTTATACACCCCTATACTTATATACACATACTAGTTTTTTTTCATCAAAATTCTTCTTTATATTTTCAATTATGTTTTGTTTAAGTTCTTCTTCATATTCTTCAATATCTTTGTCTGTGGGTTCAACAACATCTTGATTAATGATATTTTCATTCCCAGTTTTAAATTCATTTAGAATTTCATTCTTTTCAGAGTCTTTATAATTGTTAAATGTTTTTTCATTAATTTTATTGTTATTAGATTTATCCATATAATCTTCAATGTCAATTCCTACCCATGGATTTATAATTTTTACTCTTACTTTTATTACTTTTAAAAATTCTTTTTCTCTAACTGTACTTGCTATATCAAATTCAAAAAAGTCACCTCTATCGTAGATAGTATTATTTTCTACCTTTAAAGAAAGCTCCTCTAAGTTACTATAAGATGTATCCTTTATTTTTTTTATACAATCAATCATGTTATTTCCTAAGAAATATTCTCTAAATTCGTCTTCATTATTAGCTTCATTAATGGCTTCCTCAACACAAGAAAGTACATTGCTTACTGATATTTCAATTCCACTTAAAGAAATTTCTTTTAGTTGAGTGTCTTTGTATTCCAACTCAAGCATATTATTATGTGTATAAATTAAACCTATGCACATAATGCACACAGTACTTATAATAGAAAATATTATCAATGCTATTATTAATATAGAGCCTTTATTTTCTAGTAACATAGCTATTAAACCTCAATTTTTTAATTTTATTTTTTATTTCTATATTTATTTCATAACATTGATAATAATCTAAAACTTGTTTTACTGTACTGCTAATTTCATATCCATTTATGTAATTTTTTTCTGTCTCATCTTCAATTGACTCATATTTACTATTTTGTATTCGATACTTCTCATCTTCTATATATTTTTTTGCTGTATTTAACATTTCTCTATCAGATATATTTCTACTAATAAAACTATAACAACTATACAAAGATGTAGAAACTAAATAAACAATCACATATAATATAGTAATACTTATTATACATTCGATTGATATAAAACCACTCTTTCTTGTTTTCAATAATAAAAACTCCTAAGTAATATTTTATATATAAACGTTTAATTATAAGTTTTTTCATTGTAATCAAAATCTCTTCCTGTCCATATACAGATTAATACACCACCTTCATTCTTAATAGTATTAACTACGACTAATACTTTTTACTTGTAATAAACTTTACCCAAACAATTAATTATATTTACCTTTTTAAGTATTGTAAGATTACACCCCCTATATTCATATTTTTTATGATTTCTAATGCTTTTCCTGAATCTTTTGGCTCCAACATCAAAACATGCATAAATATTATTTCCTTTATATTTATTGACACCTAAATTTCAATTTATACTTTATAAATTAATAATTCCTTCGCCTTATTTCATATATATACAACAAAAATTTAATTTTCCATTCTTTATACTATATTACATCCAAAAGTTTGCAAATGTATGTTTTAAATTCTAAAAGTATGCATATTATTTTATTAGATAACAGTCAACTTGGATAAGTCTCCTTCATATAATTTAAAGTGACCGTTGAAAAGGGGGTGACCTATTGTCAGCTCTTAAATCTTTTGAAAAACCCTTAACCCCTGAAGAAGAGATTGAGTATTTAACTAAATTTAAAATAGAAAACGATAAAAGTGCAAAAGATACATTAATTGAAAGAAACATGAGATTAGTAGCTTATATAGCAAAGAAATATAATAATTCTACGGAAGACCAAGATGATTTAATATCTATAGGTACAATAGGATTAATTAAAGCTATAGAAACTTATAACATAGATAAAGGAACTCGATTAGCAACATATGCTTCTAGATGTATTGAAAATGAGATTTTAATGAATATTAGGTCTAACAAAAAAAATAAAACTCAAGTATCTCTACAAGACCCTATCGGAACAGATAAGGAAGGTAATGAAATAAGCACTACTCTTTATATGTTATTTTCTACCATATAAAATAATATCCCATCAAAGTACTTTTCTTAAGTCACTCCAACTAAAACATATATAAATATTACCCTTAACCAGTAAGTATATATTTTCGATTTTCTAGAAATACATCTAAATCATCTACCTTTTTTAGCTACTGCTTTATCATTGTACAATGTCAAAGCACTACTCCTAAACAAATTGTTATACATATAGCAAATAAATACTTTATATCAATTTTTTAATAATCTATTTAAATAGTATTTTTTATTTTGTCATTTTATAGATATTAATGTATATTTAATCATTATAAAAAACAATAAAATTTTATAATTCATTTCATAACATACTTTTTTCTATAAATATTTTATCCATAGACTTTATTTTTTTATTAAAATACATTATAATAAAAAGTAAATCTAAATTTGATACAGTTTTAACAATTATTATTTTCAGAAAAGTGATACTATTGAATATATTAAGAATAATTAGAGATGGAGGAGCTAAAATATGAGCATAATTGTAATGTGTAGTCGTTGTGGAAAAGAAATAGATAAATATACAAATAAATATATAACTTATTATGAAAAAAACACCAATACAGAAATTAAAGTTTGTATAAATTGTGCATTAGATTTATTAGAAAAAACGAAAGAAAATCAAGAATTGAGCATACAAGAGTTTCAAGATACAATAATTCTTTAATAATTTAGGAAAGCACCTGTATAGGCGCTTTCTATGCATAAATAATTTTATATGTAATTGTATCTTACGTTTTATTTTAAGCTAAACATATATACTTATTTCTATAAGTTTGCAAAAATAACTAATCCTAAAAATAATACAACAATAATTGTCACAATCAATGCCAATATATTGATAATTTTTATGGTATTATTCTTAAATATTTTCGATAATAGCATAAAAACAGCTATTCCTATGATTCCTCCTAGTGTGTTTCCTATCAAATCCGTTATATCACTTGCACCTAGTGCAAATATATATTGAAGTGTTTCAAATGCTAAACTAGTTATAAAAATAGGTATAACTTTTTTTATAAAGCTCCATTCTTCTTTTAGCATACACACATATATCCCAAATGGTACAAATATAGCCACATTTAATATAATCTCTGATATATTTACTCTATTATTAATTATAAGTGACCCAGCAAAAGGTACTAAGTTTATGCTTCTAAGATTCATGGTTTCAAGAGATGAGATATCAAATTGCAACTTGAATAGTAGTATCCATGTCAAAATAATTATGTAAACTATAAATAATCCTTTTGTAATATTATATTTTCTAGATTTCATTCATTACCTCCTTACTATATTATTGTATTACTGCAATAATATAGTAAGACAATTTATCTGTCAACTATTTCTTATAAAATTATATCCCTTTTATAATTTCAACTTCTTTATCATATTTTCATAGTTTAAGTTATTGTAATATTTTCATATCTTTCTTTAAATTTTAATTAGTATTGTTTTCTACATTTTTACTACTAAATATAAGGGAATAGCCACTTTTCTTTATATAATTTTCTACTATCACATAATGCTAGCATTAAATCAAAACACTATTCTCAATTGTCTCAAACTAAAAAGATACTGATAGCTTTATTAGTCATCAATATCATCTTCTTCTAAATTTTTAAAATATTCTTCTAACTTATCTAAGCTTTTATTATCTAAAACTTCATCATCATGTAGGGCTGAAATAAAACTCTTAAATGAATTGTTATGCATAAAACTAAAGAAACTCTTTGTCTCAACTTTTAAATAATCTTTCTCTTTTATAGCTATAGTATAATGCGTACATCTATCTACCTTATCCGTAGTTAAAAAGCCTTTGTCTACTAAATTTTTTAAAAATGTCAATGTTGTGCTCTTTTTCCAATCATACTTCAACTTCATGGCTTCTATAATATCTCTTGAAGCTAAGATATCATCCATTCCCCAGATATACTTCATCAATTTTAGTTCTGCATGTGGTAATTTATTAATATTCATTAGTTTACACCTCTTACCAATTTATGTATAACTAAATTCTATAACAATAAGAGTGTATAATCAATTAGATTGGAATAAATATATATAAAATGTTACTTTTATTTATTTCATTTTATACATATGGCTATTTTTCAGTATTTTTTAATGTTCAGACTATTTATTCTTTTAACTTTTGTCAGTTAAATGTCAGTTAAATATTTTATCCACAACTTTTACATAAGTTTTCCACAGTTTATCCCCAGTATTATCCACAAGAAAAAAGGTAGCACTTATATTAGTAGTTACCTTTTATTTATTAATCTTCATCTTTCCAGCTTTTTATCCAATCTCCTATTTCCATTATCTTTTCTTCAGTTATTTCTTCTCCATCATGTAATTTTGATATTAATTCCGATAAAGGGTTGTTATGTAAACCTCCAAAAATTCTTTTACCTTCTAATTTTAGATATTCTTTTTCTTTTACTAATACTGTATAATGTACATGTTTCCCAATTCTCTGCGATATTAAAAAACCTTTTTTGGTTAATCTAGCTAAAAGTGTAATTGTAGTTGTATGCTTCCAGCCATATATTTTTTCTATCTCATCTGCAACATCCTTTGATATTACAGTTTTATAACCAGTATTCCATATGTATTTCATAATTTTTAATTCTGTATCTGGTAATTTTTTATTTAGCATAATATATTCCTTCTTTCAATTTATGTCACTTCCTCAAACTTATCTAGCTTAAATTAATAATAGGAGCTTTTTAACACAAAAACTACAGGTAAGTTTTACCATATATTCTACATATTTAGTCTATTTTTTTAAAGATAAAATAAGGTTCATATCTATAAATTTATTCAATTTTCAAACAATCTTGTTGAACAATAACTAATTCTATTGTATTATTTTAGTTGTAGAATAAAACTAAATCGGCAAAACTAGAGAAATTTAGTGACGCAAAGCTATAGGGACTAAGACTTATAGAGCATCTTATGAGTTATGTCAGCCAGTTGCCAAAAAGATATTTTTCTTTTTGCTTTTATGAAAGTTTTTTAGGGGGATAATAATATATATGTTTAGAGATAAAATGGATAAATGTACTCATATGTTGACTGCTTATATCGGTAGTCCATATGATTATTGTAATTTTATAGATACACAGTTAAATGATTTTATACTAGAGTATGGAGAAAACGTAGTAGAATCTTGCTTACATCAAGTAATGGTATTGGTAAGTAAGTATAATTAGATAGATTTTGTTTTCTAGAGAACCCTTTTTAGTTTTATCTACATTTAAATAATATTATGATAAATAAAAATATCTTTGTAAGAAAGGATAATAATATAAATGTGTTTTAAGACTTATATACTAAAAAGAGTGGTAAATAACAAGCAACTAGAAATAACTTGAAGTTTTGACTTAGATAGTCTCATTTGTACTGCAACAGAGATATTAGAAGATAATAAGGTTGATTTGATAATTATTGATGAAGCAAATAATATTGTCTGGAGAAATGAAAAAAACACTCCCTCTCATGAGAATGCTTAGTTGCAGATATAGAAGTGTACTGCGAATACACTTCTATTTTTTATTATATCATATAATTTACTCTATGAAAAATACCTATTTAAATCAATTTTAAGGTGTGTTGAGTAATGTGCTTGATAATTTTAATAAATTTTAAAAAAATAAGCACTCATATAAAGAGTGCTTTGGCGTATATTAATTTGTATAAATTAGTGTAAATTACTTATTAAATACTCTTTCCTCTATCTCCGCTCTAGGAATTATTTTAAAGTGCTCAAATCCATAGCTTTTTAGTTTTCTTTCAAGCCTTCTTTTATTAGCATTAAATGTAATTATTAATCCATCACATTTAATTTCTTCTGTCTCTGATATTTGAAGTACTGATTGCATCAGTTCTAGTTTTCCTCTGTGTTTTGGTTTTAATGGAGTTCTTAATGTTGCGTTTGCAGATGATTTACATTCATGCATTTCAATAAAATTATCTGTATTTTTATCTTTAACCTCGCCCACATAAACAATATCTATATCTTTATCTGATATCTCAATTTCATTTTCTAATACGATGGCCTCATCTATCTTTTGCGTAAATTTTTTCCCACTATACGTCCCTACAACATCCCAAATTAACTCTAAAATTCTTCCTCTTCTATCGCTTATATCTTTTTCTGTACCATTATAAAATGAGTTTAACAATCTAATGAATTCTCCATAGTCTTTATCTTTGCTTATAGATTCTTCAAATCTAGAATTATGTCTTATAATATCCTCGATTTTACTATTGTCAATATCTTTTTTCCACTCATCTAGTATTGATAATGTTATACCTAAGAAAGACTTATTATTTAAAATAAACTCTGCTAAAGAATCTATTGATTGATGCTCTACCCTGTTACTGTTATCTTTAGATTTAAATTTCAATCTCATGTTATGCCTTGTATGGAGGAAGTATTAAAGCTGGATATCCAACACGAGTTGTAATAGAACTTATTATCTCTCTTGCATAAGGCCATATATTAACAGGAACATTTAATTCTATAAACTTTAGAATATATTCATCTTCATAATCTTCTATAGAATCAAATTCATAAACTGCCCTTAGTTCAAACTTTAACTCTACTAAACTTTCATCTTGATATTCCACTCTTAAGTTAAATTTAGGATAAAACTCTACTATTTCTGATATTTTTTTAAATTCTTCACACCCATAATCCATCTTAACATCGTATTTAATACCTTCACCTTCAGGAAATGTAACATCGATTAATTCAATACTTTTTAGCAACACAGTTACTAGTTTTACATCTTTAACCAATTTTCCATATTTTGATTTATCTATTCCCATTAATATTCCTCCAATATCTAGGCTGCTAGTGCATAATCGTCATCAGTTATCAAATCAAATTCAAATTTAATACTAATATGTTCATTATCTACATAATTCGATGAATTATCATTGTTAACTACTTGATTGACATTAGTAGGTTTACTGTTTTTATAGTTTCTATATTTTATGTTTATGAGTTCTTCTGCATTATCAAATATATTGCTTAATAAATCATAATACTGCTCACTTCTCTTCATAGAATCATCATACATTTCATCTGCAATTCTGAAATTAGTTTTATTTTTTTCTAATAATTCTTTTATTATTATTGATAAATTAACTCTCCAATCCAATGCTTTATCAATAATAAATTCATTTTTTATATTTTTAACTGACTCTAATGCCTCTTCTTTTATAAAATTTATATCCCATTCTTCATCTTCTATGTTGTTATTTTTCAAAGTTTTAGTTACATACTTAATTTTTTCTGCAAATAAATCATATAAGTTATCTACATAGCATGATTGTTCTAAATCTAAATTAGATTTATTCCTAAATATAATTTCATAAGTATTCATATTAAATCCCCCCCTAAAAACAAACTTTTCCATAAATATACCTCCAGTGGTATAACCTAAAGTTTGTTACCTAAATTATACCATTTTCATATTTGCATTCCAATAATAAATATTATTAATATTTTCTCATATATACTAAATTTTTATACTTCTGCTCTATATATTTTTATTTTTATGATTATATAAACATGTTATTTTCTTCATTAAAGTTTAATATTTTCTCATACTATACTCTCTTATGAACAATTTTGATATTCTTTATACTCGTAATACCCTTTATATTAATAATTAATCAGTATATAATAATCATTATCAATTTAACGCATTTTTTATATGTAATTACCTACTTTGTTATATTCATATAATATATATTACATTTAATATATATTATATGAACTACAAAATAGTCTAGAAATTGTACATAAAGTGTAGGTAAAGTGTGAGTAAATATATTGAATTTGAATTATCAACTTTATTTATTTATAAAATACTACATTTTATCAAATATATTTTAATTGAGATTTAAAAAAGAAGGTAACAACTAACTCTAGTTGCTACCTTTTAATCTATTTCTTTATAAATTTCAGTACTTTATAAAGTGTATCAAATCTATCATTACCTTTTATCATAGTGTATCTCTCTTTAGTTATAGAACCTATCTTATTACATGCTCCTCCACCAACGACATATAGATTTTCTGTCTGACCGGGTACATAATCTTTTATATCACATATCAATATTTTTTCATCATTATAACCCCAACCAACCACAGTTGCAGGGATTTTGTCAACCTCTCCATCATAAACTATTGTATGTTTGTACATTTGCTTCACCTCATTATCTATTTTTTTATTTAAAATGCCTTCTGCTATTAGCTTTGCAACTGTATTTTTATTTTTAATATAATAATCTGTATCTGCTTTACTGTCTACAAAACAAGTCTCAATTAATATTGCTGGGGCTTTTGTATGATTAAGCCAGTAAAGACCTCTTACATCTGATTTTGCACCTCTATTTTTAAATACTGTTGCTAATTTATCATTTACTCTATTTGCATATACTTTGCCATTATTAGTTTTATATATAGTCTCTGTACCCATAGGATTTAGTGTTGTACTATTTGCATTGAAATGAATTTGTACTGCTAAATCTACATCTTGTTTGTTGGCTATTTTGCATTGTTCAGATAGATAATTACTAGAATTATCTACTTTACCAGTATAAACAGTTGCTCCACCCTGCTTGAGCCATTTTACTATTAGTTCTGTTAGTATTCTGTTTTCTTTTCCTTCATCTATATAGCCAACTGCTCCTGTTCCTTTTCCTGTTAGTGTATGTCCTGGTACTATTGCTATTTTCATTGTTTATTTTCCTCCTTTAATTGTTTGTAGGTTTGATTTATGCCTATTGATATACCCCAACAAATTACACCTTGTAAGACTGCATCAGCATTTAACCCTAACATCCATACTGAAAAACCTATTCCAAGTACTAATAACACTACTGGAATATATTTGTTATCTAACTGTTTATATTTCTTACAACCTGCTCCTATAACATAAAGAGCAGCTACTAAAATTAGCAACTGCTCTGGTATGAAACTTATTAAATTATCCATATATTTTCCTCCTAATTAAAATATTCCTCTCTGTATTGCAAATATAAAAAATCCTACTAATGTTGTAATCATTGTTCCAATTAGCCACTTTAACATACTTGTAAGCGAGTTTAAGTTCTCACATAATGCTTTTAACTCTGCTTTAGATTCAATATTTGCTATCTTTAATTCGTCTATTTCTTCTTCATGCTTATTTATTCTTGTTTCATGTCTTTTTAAATCTGCTTCGAAAAGTTCTTCATTCATGTAAGCCTCCTAATTAATTGAAATAAAAAAGAACCCTCTATGCTGGTTCTACTGGTGTTTCTTCTTTATTTAATAAACCTGTTAATTCTAAATATTGTTCTTCTGTAATTCTGTTTACTGCATAGAATACATCTATTTTATGTTGCAAATCCTCTTTAGTACTATAGTTATTTTGTTCTATCATTAACTTTAATAAGTTATACATATTATTTCCTCCTAAATATTATTATTTAATTTTATATTTTCTACTTCAAAGGCTGTGTTTACTATCTCGCTATCTCTATTTTTATTTTCTTCTTTTAACAGATTTAATTCTTTTTCTAATGCTTCTAATCTCTTTTGTTCATCTGTCAAAACGATTGGTATATCTTTTAATACAGGTTCTTTTGTAACTGGATTTATAGATTCTATATACTGTTTACTATAGTCTATACTTCCGTATTCAATATCTAAAAAATTTAATTCAGTTATTTCTGACCACTCTCGTATATCTCCTGTTGCTTCGCCAGTTTGAAGCCAAATATCACCCGCTTGGTCGTAAATTACTCTATTTCCTCTATTCATTTTATTTCCTCCATTTTTTTAAAATGTATCAAATGCACTCCACCACACTGCACTTCCAAAGGTTATATACGCTGAATCGATTGGAGCTTTAGGAATAACTTCAATTTCAATAGTGAAACTAGATTTACTAATATTAGTCATGTAAACTCGCATAACAGCAAGTTCTATGCCATCTATTTTAGTTACAACATAATGTTTGTTATCGAAACTGCTAAGAACAGGAAGTTTCATTTCTAAATTATTCGCATCTACTAAATATAAATTTCTAACTATAATTAGTTTAGGAATAAAATCTAAATCTATAGGGATTGTGATTGGACAACGCGTGGCGCCGGTCGACAAATTACCTTTGGCAAATCTAGCTCTTTGACTTAACTGATTAGTTAATTCTGTTATTCTATTTTGCAACTCCTGCACACTAGCGTCTGAACTATCAAAAGAAGTTTTTATTTTCTCTGATAACTCCACTAGCGTATTATTTAAACTTGCTTCTATATTCTTTAATGCTAAAGTATTTATAATACTTGTTTTACCATTCTTGAACCCTTCTCCAATTTTTCTCCATTGATTAGTAACATCTTCTAAACTAGAACCATTTGGAAGTGGTGCAATTCCTTTACTTACACTTAACACTTTTTCTGCTGTAGCATTTGCACTGTCTGTAACTACTATTTTAAGTGTGTGTAGTGCATTATCTTCTAATGTGTAGTTAATTGTTTTTTCTTCTGTCAAATCTGTTGTAGTAGTTTCTTTTAATACATCATCTATAAACACTTCTATTTTAGTTAGTAATGTAGGGTCTGTGTGGTCTGCTTTGAATGTTGCTGTAGTTGAGTTATAAGATGATACTGTTAAAAGTGGTAATGCTTGAAGTAATGTTATTTTAGCATAACCATCTGCTTTAGTAGTGTTTCCTCCAGTAGTCATAACTACATTTTCTAGCCAATATTCAGATGTTGGTATATATCCTTGTGGTTTGTAACTATCTTTAGTTAGTGCGTAACCACTTCCACCACCTCCACATTCATTAGAATAAGAACCAGCACCACCGTACCAACCCCCTCCACCACCTATTCCTATGCTACCAGCACCTCCTTTCCCTAATGAACCATAACCTCCTTTCCCTAATGAACCATGGTATTCTTCTGTGTCGTAACTTGTTCCACCTTGGTATTGAGAACCACCACCACAAAAATTTCTGTCAAGACTAATTCCGTTAGTACCTACATAACCACCACCATGACCAACGGAACGAGCAGATGTAAAATTATTTTCCCTCCCTCCGCCACCACCTGCAACAAGTATGCGTGAAAGCAAACTTTCAGTGTTACTCCAAGTTGCGCTAGGATGATAAAGTCTTATATCAGTTGCTCCACCACCGTATTTAGAATAAGCAAATCTACCAGTCGTAACTTTGCCAGAAACACCTCCACCGTTAAAACCACTTCTAGTAAGGCTTGAACCTTCAGGAACTTGCTCATAACCAGATTGACCAACACAAATTTGTAGATTAGTTCTTTTTTTAAATACAATTTCACCTTTTGAATAGCCACCTTTTGCACAATCAGTCCAATCGCTTGTATCGACAGCACCTCCACAAGCACCCCAACATTCCAATTTATATTTACCAGGAAACAAAGAAACATTTTGCACGCAATTAGCATAATTAAAATTCCATTCCGTTTGCATTATATCACTCCCCCATCTTAAATAGGTAACATATCATTTTGTATAGATATATTAACCTCATTGAAATTTTCTATTTTTCTAACAACTTCATCTATTGCTCCTTGCACAGTAGTAGCAGTAAGTTTACTTGTTGCATTATTATAACTTGTTTTCTCTGCTGTTGTTTCTATACTATCCACACTAGTTTTTACCTCATTTATTGCACTAACTATATTTGTTTTATCTGTTGTTTCAAGTAGTGTTGTATCACCTATTTTATTGTTAATCTCTGTATTAGCAGTTTCTATGTTGGTTGTTAACTCTGTTTTAGTTGTATCAATTTTATTATTTAAATACTTATCATTTTCAAGTAAACTATTTTGTCTTTTATTGAACTCATTCGCATGAGCTGGTGTAGTTATTAAATATTCTTCTATTTCATTATTAAAATTTAATTCATCAGTCATTTATTCACCTCCTAGAACCCATCATCTATCTGAAACACCATTTCCATATCACTATCTTTATACTTATTACCAAAAGTTTTGATTGCTATTAAATCTCCATCTGAATCTATTAGACCTATTTCACTTATATTTTTTCCTTCTGCTTCATTTTTTAATAAAGTAGTTGAATATCTACAAGTAGTCGGAACTGGATATATATAATTTTCTATATCTTTTCTAAACACTTCACTTTTTAATTCTGTATCACTTGAAAGTGGAGCTATTGGAGTTCCATCGTTCCCAATTCCTCCATCTCCAAATGCCATGGACACTATAATAGGTAATGTTATATCACCTGCTCGAGCTTTACACATTTTTTGTCTTGCAATGTCTGTTGTTACTGCATTTGCCATACTTATAACACTTCCTCTCTTAATTCTGCATTAAGCAGTTTATTCCCATTTAATACCTCTATCCCATTTAGATAGTATAAATTCTTTTTAATAATTATTTTAATATTTGTAAATACTTCACTTTCTTTTATAAATAACTTATTTTTCATGTTTAAGCTTATTGGTTCATGATAAAGTATATAAGCACTTAAATTCTTACTACCATTTAGTAACCACATACCATCTAAAAAATTACTTATATTTCCTCTAAAATCTATAAACATTCGATTAACCATCTTTACCTCGAACTTTTCTATATCTGTAAATTTAAGCGCAAAAGAAGGCATCCAATGAAGGTGGCTTGGTTTAGTTTTATTTGTTATATATTTGAAATCTTCATAATTAATAACATCATCTACATTAGCAGTTACTTTAAAAGTGTATGGAGCTATATCTTCTTTTATATAGACATCTGTACCAGTATAGCTCTTTATTATAGTTGCTAATCGGCTTGGATTAACAATATATTTCATTTGAAGCTTAGCAATGACTTTTCTTCTTCTAGTTTCTATATCTTCATCTATATTAGTAGATAAACCTACTCTATTTTCCCAAAATTCAAGTCCCCATGTAGAAGTTTGAGGAAATAACTGTAATTCTATTTCTTTATTTAATAACTCTAGATTATCAAATTCGCTTCCTATAGCTTCATATAAGCTTTGCATTATAATAGATTGTTCATATATTGGTGATAATGTAAGAAGCATTTCTTTACCTTTTTTAGAAGCTATCATCCAACCACCTCGTTAACTATTTCCCCTACTCCGACCACTTGGTCTTGTAATTTTATATTTTCTTTTACATCATTTATAGTAAGATTAGAAAAGTCTTGTATGCCTTCGTCTGTCAACATCATAGAACCTACTATTGCCTGTATAGCATTGTATGAGACTGTTCCACCTAAATCAATCTTATCTAAATATTTGTCTATCTTAGATTTTAGATTGTTTAATACTGTTTCTTCACTAAAACTGTTACTAAATATAAAACTAGCTTTTACATTAATAAGTAGTGTGTCAGGTGTCACAACTGTAACTAATGCACCGATGGGAGCTTTCCCATCTCTATTTTCTCCTTCTGATACATTTAATGGATATATATATTCTTGAACTTTATCTATTAATTCTTGTGTTGCTGCTTTTCTATTTTTATCTAGTATTAATACTTTTACTGTCCCTGCTCCATTCCATTCGGAAACTACATAAGCATATCCAACTCCATCTACTTCTTTAGCCCATCTTATATAATCTGAACTAGCTCCACTAAGTTTGTCTTCTTGCTCCGCTACAAGAACTCTTTCTCTAAAATGTTCTTCGTCTTCTATATCTGTCCCACCTTTGAAATCTTCTTTATTAGTAACAGATTTAATCCCATTAATAGAACCTAATAAAACAGATATACTACCTTTAGATACATTTCCTATAGTTCCAGTTTCTCTACATTCTGCTTTAATATCTACTGTTTCATTTTCTCCTATAGTTTTAGTTTCAAGAAGCTCAAACTCTATACTCTGCTTTTCATCAGTTGCAACAGTAGTTACTATAGTTCCTTTTGTAATTATAGTTCCTTGTATACCTGTAAAAGTAATAACTCCAACCGATTTAGTTGCTTGATTTTTAAATACTCCTTTACATTCTCCCAACCATTCTAGGTATTCTCCATAGCTAGTTTGAGGGAATGCAATCTTTAAATTATTTTGTAATCCTAGTTGTTTTAATTCAGCTATTTGTTCTGCTGTAGGTCTTGTTGCATCATAAACAAAATCGCCTTCCAAAATAGAAACATCTTGAAAGTTACTTAACATTCTTTCGTGTATTGCTTCTTCATCTTCCGTTAAAAATACTGGTATAGGTAGTTCTCTTTCCATATAATCACCTACCTTTTTATGTTTCCATTTATAGTTATATTTTCATCATCTATTGTCAATACATTAAATTCATACTCTACTAACCTGCTATTCTCCAACCAATTAAAACTAAATTCTCTTACTTCTTTTGTGTAAGGATGAACTAAAATAGTTTCTTTTATTAACCTAGATATTTCAAGCTCTTTAGCACTTTGGGATAAGTTACTAGCAATTAAATCTTTTATTTCACTTCCATATGCATTAGAATAAGCTAACCTTTTATATCTAGGTGTTAATATAGCTTTTTGACACCATTGTTTATATGCTTGAACTTTATCACATTTTTTTAATGTTCCATCTGCATTTTTGACAAATTCTCCTTTTATAAAATCAAATAAAAAAGAACCTTTTAGGTCCAGCTCATTTTCATTATTATTTTTTAATTCTATAGTTTCAAAAGCTTCATTTCGTGGAAATAGGTTTGGCATTTACAACCCTCCCAATTACTACAAATTCAGCTCCCATAACGGCTACTAATACATTATCTCCTATAGCCAATGGTTTTAATTCTTTTGGAGTTTCTATTTTATGTTTATGTCTATATTCTGCGCCTAACATTTCATCTGAAAGAGTAAAATAATCCTCTTTCAAGGTTAAATTCTCTAATACTAAATAATCTTGTATTTCATCTTTATAACCACTTACTTTAAGACCATTTGTTGTTATTTCTGCAAGTGAACAACCTATTCCAAAAATGCCATTTGTCACACTCTTATTCATTTTTTCTTTTAATATTCTAGCAACTCCATTAAATCTAGCATCAGTCATTAGTATAAAACTTCCTCCTTATATACTCTAAAGTCCCTATATTCAGCTTCATTTTTGGCGTAGAGTCTAATGTATGAGTAACATCTATAACATAGTATTCTTTTCCTTTTAGAGATACCTTGTCACCTGCTCTTATTCTGTTTATGTCTACTACGCAATCTACACTTATTGTTTCTTCTCCACTATTAAACATTGCTTCTGCTGCTTTCTTAGCTTCTTTTGCATTTTTTATCTTTTCATCTTGTTTAATCTTTTGTAGTGTTCCATATTTGTCTGAGTCCTTTTTGTATGTTCCAATTATAGGTGCTTTTGTATTTTCATCTTTACTCTTACCTAACACTTTTACACTTGTTACTGCATCATTAAAACTACTTGTAAAGTTTGCATCTTCTAATATACTATCTAATTTATATACATTTGCATTAGTTCCAAGCTTAAATAATTTTAATTTATTATCCATTCTTACTCTAAATAAATCTCCACCCTTACTAGCTGTTTCTTTTAAGTCTTTTTTAATCATATCTAGTATGTTAGTCTTATGTATTACTTTAGCAAGTTTCTTCCCTGTATTAGCTAGATTGTAGTAAGGTATATTCCATTGTTTACAGTAGTATTCAATTCTCTGTGTTGCTGTATTTTCTTTAAAACTATATTGTTCTTCTGATTCTTCCATATAGACTGTTCTTTCTCTGCAAGACAATGTTAGTTTCTTACTCTTTTCGCTTCTTCTAGTTTCCCATATGACTCCATCAAAGATTGTTTCTTCTTTTTTACTCTCATACGCAATGTCAATTAGAACTATTTTATCACCTTTTTTAATATTTATATCTTGCAAAGTTTTAGTTTCTATTAAGGATACATCCATTTTATATGCAACTCCATCTATAGCTTCACTTAATGTTATTCCTTCATTAAAATTTGCAATGTCATATTTTCCATTTAGTATTATTTTCATTTGCTAGGTATCACCAACTTTTGTCCTTTTTTAATCACATTTGGATTTTTGCCAATAGTTTTTTTATTTTCAGGTATATTATAAATCTCTTTCCACCTTGAACCTTTGCCTAAAAATTTCTTTGCAATGCTCCACAATGTATCTTTAGATGTAACTGTATATATTTTAGATTTAGTTTGAGTATTAGGTCTATTGTCTTTTAAATCTGTTTTAGTATTACTTTTAGTTTCTTTTTTTAATGTCTCTATCTTCAATTCTCTGTAAGTTCTAAATGTTATCTCAATGTCTCTATCTTCTTCTCTTCCTGCTGTTTGAGTATTGCTAAAACTAGATATTGTAACTAATCCATTGTAGCCAAAACCAGTTATAATAAGTCTTAGAGGTTCGGCTTGGTCTACCCATTTTTCAAGCATTGTAACTACTTCGATTGGATTTTTTAACTCGCTATATCTGCAATAAGAAGCATCATATAAGTTGGGTAAGAATGTCTTGAATGATATTTCTCTTATCTTCTCTCCTTCTTTTTTAATGTCAAATTCACCTAAATTCACTATATCAACAGTTTCAAATCTTTTTTCTTTCTTTATAGATAAACTATCAAGTGGATTAACTGGAAAATGGAAATCTATTTTTTCTTTTTCATTTTTTAGATATATGTCTATTACCAAACTATCACTTCCTTTCTAAAATATTTTTGAACATTACACCGCAGTTTTCTCATCATATATTCACTTCCTTATTTAATATTAAAATAAAAACAATGCCTATTAAATTTAATAAGCATTGTTTATTTATTTGCATATTTTTTCTAATTTATGCTATAATAAAAGCAAGGAAATAATAGTTTACTTTATACAAGAGCAGTTATTTCCAATTCAGATTAAAAATTAATTACTTTTTTAAACTACTCTTATTGGCGTTTGAGTAGTTTTTTATTTTCTCGTATATAAAAGCTGATACAACACCAGCTAGTACACTTAATAAAAAATTTATCACCATATTGTTTCACCTCCTTCCACTATGGAATTTGGCGTTTAATATGGAAATAACTACTCTTACACTTTTCAATCATTATTTTCCTTGCATGAATATTATAACATATAATTCTTACATATTTTACCTATTTATTACTTTTTGTATTATAATCACATCCTTTCATTAAAAAAACACCTACCTAAGTAAGTGTTTTTTAGTATATTATTTAATTATTATTTTTCTCTTGTTGTATTTCATAATGTTCATCTATTATATTCAATAATTCATGAAACTTTTTTGGATTTATTTCTCTTAATTGTTTTAGTATAATAGCAGTTTCCATAAATCTGTCTATATTATTTGAACCACATATATCAAGTAAACGTTCATACATTGTATTAATCCCCCTCAAAACCAAACTAAAATAAATTATTTAATACAATATCATTTACTCAATCTTATAAACCACATGATAATTCTTCTTTTCACCTTGTATCTTAGCAGGTCTATTATTTTCCTCTATCCATTTGCTAATCTTATCTATTACACTTTTTGTATATTTATTTACAGTACCAGTCCAAGAACCATTTGTTTCCCAAACTCCCTTAACTTCATTTTCTTCTAATTTTATCTTTTTAATAATTTCACAAATAGCCATCTGAGCTGGTTTATTACTCTTAGAATATATTTTCAGTTTAGATGCTATTTGTTTTGTATCAAAATAATGTTCTTCTTCATCTATCTCGATTGGTAAATCAATTCCTGCCCTTTTATATAATGTCTTTGCTGTAAGTAACTTAGATTTATTGTCAAAGCCTGCATTGTCTAGCAACTCTTTTAACATAGATGTACTATTATAAGCCAGTCGCAGTTTTTCAAGCTCACTTGCTTTTTCTCTTAGTTTTTCGGGATTAGCATTATCAGTTATGTATGCACCAGTTTGTCGAATGGTTGGTAAAACTTCGTCACTCACCCAATCTTGGAATTTTTCTGCTTCTTCTTTCTGAGATTTAAATATTAACTTATATACTCCACTCTCTGTTAAAAACTTTTCACCCGTGTTATGTAATTTTCTAAAGTCCTTATCTAGGACATTAGAATTTTTTAATAATACAGCTTGAGTATCATTCATTTTAGATAAATGATTTCTTATTGCACTATCACTTAACTCTAAACATTTTCCACAATCATATGGATTAAATAAAACTTGCCCATTATATTCAAATATCTCAATCTCTTTTCCTTCAAAATTCATTAATTCATTCATAGTAAAATCCTCCTTGAAATTTAATTGTAAGAAGTCCCTTACTATGATAGAATATATTTCATAGAAGGTAACTTCTTTGGGAAACAGTCGCAAGTGCTTTGGTCGGTGCAGCGGCTGTTTTTTATTTGTTTTTGTCAAGCTTCTCTTTCACCAATTCAATTCCTCTAATTACAACATCTGTTTTAGATATTTTAAGATTTTCAGCACACTCATTCAATATATCAGCTTGCTCTTGGTTAAGTCTAACTTCAAATCTTAATTTTTTGGAATTTTCTTTTGGTGGTCTGCCTATTTTATTGGACATCTTATCACCTCTCTTTTTATTGTCCGTACTTAAATTATATTATAGTACGTACAATAAATCAAGAGTTTTTACTAATTTTTTCTAATTATTTTACCCAACCGACCAACTTGAGCAAAATCAATCACTTTAGTTCATTTTTATATTGTATAATTCTCAAAAGTTGTACTTAGCAACTTCTAAGTTAGGTAATTTGAGCAAAATAAAAGCACCTACCATAAAAGTAAGTGCTTTCTTTTTTCTATTTAATTAGTTCTTTGAAGGTTACAAAATCACTATACCATGCACCAGCCTCACTGCAATTTTTCTCATATTTCTCATAATATTTGTACTCATTTTTGTCTAAATATTTTATTCCATTTTTACACGCATCTTTTACCACGAAAAATGCTAATTGCAAGTTTTGTATAGCTTTATATTCATTTGATTCAGTGCTATATTTATCTTTTAAATCACCTAGCTCTTGCCAACATTTTGAAGCTACATCTCTTCCTGTTGAAAATGTTTTTTGCAACTCAAAAGCATTATTAGATTCTGATGTTTCTTTTATACTAGCAGGAATCATTAAATATATACTTTCATATGTTTCTAGCTTTTTCACAAGTTCATCTTTTTTAGTTTGTTCTGCTTGAGCTTGTTTTTCAGCATTTTCACTATTTTGTTTTTCTTGTGCTAATTTTATAGCTTCTTCCTCTTTTTTTTGTTGCTTTGTTTGAACTTTTTCTTCTTCCTCTTTCTTTTCAGCATCTTCTTTATCTTTATTGCTAGAAACTTGATTGACTTGAGTAAAATTTTTATCATCTAAATCTCTTGTAAGATAAACAGTCCTAGCACAACTTAATGTTAATAATGCTAAAAAACATCCTAAGACTATCTTACCTTTATTTTTATTTTGGATAGCTTTCACTAAGAATTCGATTGAAAAAACCACAAGTGTAATCGGAAAAAAACATATAGCCATAAGAGCTATAATAATTCTCGTAACAATATTTAGGTTTTTAAATTTCTGCCACATAAAATTTCCCCTCACAAATTTGCATATTTTAACAATATTATATCATTTATGAGAAGGATTTTTTTAACAAAAATTCGACATTATCCAATATCTTGTAATGCTTCTCTTATTTCACTTTCTACTTGAGATAATATTTCTTGTATCATTTCTTCCTTGTTATCAGCATTTTGAATATTGATAGATATTCCACCTAAATTTATAGTGTTATTAGAAGAATTAACACTATTTGGCGTAACTTCTCTATATTCTTTATTATCTGTATCTAAAACATTTGTGAGAGGAAATTGTCTAACATTATTTACAACATTGGAATAGCTTCCTCCGATTTTTTGAGAATGAGTTGAACTTAAACCTAACATCTTGCCTGTTTCCTCATATAATCCTACAGCTCGACTTCTCCTAGCACTTGATAATGGAATTACCATTTCAGCTCCATCCTCTCCACATATGGACGGTTTACTTGCAACTCCACCATTTGCAAAATGACCAAATATATTACTTAGTATTCCACCGCTACTTTCATTCACGGTTCTTTTGACAGTTGTTTGGGTAGTCTTAACATTAAAAGACGCAGAAATTGGTGCTGAAACTGTTGCTCTTACACTATCCCAATAACTGATAACTTGACTCGACATAGCACTAACTTGACTTACTACAGAACTACACATAGCAGAAATGGCACTTATTGCTGAACTGCTTAAGCTTGTAAAAGATGTTTTAGCTCCATTGTACATACTACTACATGCTACTCTAACGTTTGTTGCTAACATATTAAAAGAAGTTGTTGCACCATTATAAAGACTTGAACCTGCTTCTTTGCCTATTTGTGCTAGTTGTGTAAAGCTTTGTTTAGCTCCGTTGTACATATTAGTCGCTCCTTGCTGAACCGTTGCAGTAGCTTGGTTAAATGCTGTGTCTATACCATTTGTAAGATTGCTATTATCAATTTGAGGAGTTGCACTATTTACAGCATTTGTTACTCCATTTTGTGCAACAGTAGCCAGTTCATTACTTTTTTGCTGTACAACTGGCACTCCCGCCTGTACTCCATTTACTACACCATTAGTCAAATCTGTACCTAATTGTTGCCCTGCCTGTTGCACAGCTGGGTTTTCTTGTGTTAGAGCATTGGCTACTTCTTGATTCGCTTGTTGTGCTGTTTGAGAAGCTGAACCTTGTATTTGTGAAGATGCTTGAGCAAAGATACTCCTTACAGTTTCTAAAACTTTTGGTCCTTCTATTCCTAGATTATTCAGATTT
>NZ_JADGMN010000009.1:0-138685 GCF_020662285.1 Clostridioides sp. ES-S-0108-01
ACAATTATATCTTTCATTTTCAAAACCTCCAAAATTTTTTATATGAATATTATTCCAAATTTACCAATTTTGTATACCAAAAAGACTATAGGTAAATTTGTTTTTACACAAATCTACTTACAGCCCCGATATTTTCATAAAAAGTTCTATAATCTTGTCTTTATCAAAGAAAACAGGATTAGCTCCAGCAAAAGCGTCTTTCATAGAGTTTTCTGCAAGCAATTCAAAATTAGGGTTATCAACGCCTACATCTTTTCCCAAGTAATATTATAAAAAACAAAGTTACTGTAATTAAGTCAGCAACTTTGTTTTTTATTGTACAAATCAAATAAATACATTAGTTTAAAATAAAATTTTTAATTATTACGATTTTTAATATACTTTATATACAAGATATTAATCTAATTTATTACAATGTCTTCATTGCGTTCTTCCATCATTGATTGAATATTTTTCTGAGCATTTAAAAGTAATTTTTTTATCAGTTCTATTTTTTCTTCACTAGCTCTAAATAATGGTAGTGTTACACTAACAGCAGCTCTTATACATCCATTTTTTCTTATTGGTACAGCAATACATTTTAGGTGTTCCATTGACTCCTCACATTCTGAAGCTATTTGTGTTTTCTGAACTTCAAGAAGCTGGTCATATAAAACATTGAAATCTGTAATTGATTTTTCAGTAAAGCCTTTTAGACCATCTGGATATAAACTTATTAGCTTTTCCTTGTCAAAATCACATAAAAGAGCTTTGCCAAGACCTGTACAGTTAGCAGGTATTTTTTTTCCAACATAAGAAATAAGTCTAATTGGTTCTGGAGAATCTACTTTGCCAATATAAAGAACTTCATTATTGTCAAGTATACCAAGCTGACAAGTCTCAGAACAAGAATTAACTATATTAGTCATTTCGTCAATTATATAGTTAAAAATAGTTCTTTTTTCAAAAAATGAAGACCCTAATGTGTAAGAACGTATCCCTATAGAATATTTGGATGTGTTTTTATCAATAGTAATATATTTTCTAGCACTAAGTGTATGAACTATAGGAAAGATGCTACTTTTTGGAGCATTGATAGCATCTGCTATTTCTGTAAGAGTATATCCATTTTCGGATTCTGCTAATGCTTCTAAAATATCTAATATCCTAGCTGTTGGGCGATGATTATCTGAAGTCATAAATTTCCCCCTCTTTTTATTAATTTAAAGTATTAGAATATGTTGATTTTAGCACAATATGCAATATTTTACAATGTAGAAAATAAATATGTAGATTTGAATATAAATGAGTTCTTAATTCAAACACAGATAGATATTTTTTTAGAAGGTTATACATTAAAAATTAGTTTTTAAATAATTTGTATTTTTACATATAATGAAGTCATTTGATAATACACAATATATTATCAGATAATTTGAAAAAATTTTGACAAAAATTTATTTTTTTATTGACTCATAAATAGGAAAATGCTATCATTAACTCAAAGATTCGTAATTAAAAACTTAGTTCTTAAATACGAACCAAAACGGCCGTTAGAATTAAAGCTAAAAACTTAATAAGAGTAATTAAATATCATGTTTTAGGAGGAGTAACTTTATGATAATGGATTTTATTAAAAAAATTCCTGCAGGTATGATGATAGTGCCAATGTTTATAGCAGCTTTCATTAATACCTTTTGTCCAGATATTGTGCAAATAGGTTCATTTACGACAGCAGTATTTTCAAGTGTTGGGTCTGCAACTATAATTGGGGTTCAACTGGTATGCTTGGGAACTCAGCTTCAATTTAGAGAAATGCCAAAAGTTTTAAAAAGAGGTGGTATACTTCTTGGTTCTAAATTTGCTATAGGAGCTTTAATAGGTATACTTATAGGAAAATTATTTGGGATGGATGGAGTACTTGGTCTTACAACTTTAGCAGTTATAAGTGCAGTTACAAATAGTAATGGTAGTATATATCTTTCACTAATGACTTCATATGGAGATGAAACAGATTGTGCAACTATGAGTTTACTTACTTTAAATGATGGTCCATTTTTTACATTAATAGCTCTTGGAACTTCAGGTCTTGCAAATGTACCTTTGATGTCATTATTGGCTGCAATAGTGCCAATACTTGTTGGTATGATAATAGGAAATTTTGATAAAAAAATGAAAGAGTTTTTAGAGCCAGGGTGTAATTTACTCGTACCTTTTGTAGGATTTGCACTTGGTAGTAGTATAAATCTTGCAAGTATATTAAAAGGAGGTTTATCAGGAGTACTACTTGGATTAATATCTGTATTTGTAGGAGGTATATTTATAGTATTCTGTGATAAATTTATAGGAAAACGTCCAGGATATGCAGGATGGGCTGTAGCTACAACTGCTGGAAATGCAATTGCTGTACCTGCTGCTGTTGCATTAGTTGACCCATCATGGCAACCATATGTTGCAACAGCGACAACCCAAGTGGCAGCCGCAGTAGTTGTCACTGCAATATTAGTCCCTCTTATAACTAGTTGGTGGGCTAAGAAGTATGGATGTCCTAAGTTCCCAAAACAAAATGAGGATGGTACAATAACAGCTTAATTTATATTACAGTGAGTTGTTGTTAAAATAATAAATTCTTTAATTAGATTTTAGGATATTAATAAAATTATATTATTTATAAAGGAGAGCAAGAATAATGATAAATGCAGTGATAATTGATGAAAAAGATAATGTTGCAGTAGCTATTGAAGCAATAGCTAAAGGTAGTGAAATTAGTTTTAAATTAAAAGACAAAACAGTAAAAACGATTACAGCACTAGATGATATAACTATTTATCATAAATTAGCTATAAAAGATATGACCCAAGGTGATAAAGTTACTAAATATGGTGAGCATATAGGAGAAGCAAATCAGGAAATAAAAATTGGTCAACATGTACATATTCATAATGTTAGAAGTGTTAGAGAGGATTTGGATAAACAAGTTATGACTAATATATAAAATAATATTTATAGAGTTATAAAAGTTGTATTCATTGCTTTTAGTGTCAAATAGTTTTTAAATAGGATTTTAGCTGTTTGATTAGTGAGTGTAATAAAAATTATAATATATAAAAATTATAAAGTATATAGACTATTTTAGGAGGAAATCAGTATGAAATTTTATGGATATAAAAGACCAGATGGAAGAGTTGGTATAAGAAACCACATATTAATATTACCTACTAGTGTGTGTGCATCAGATACGACTAGAATAATAGCATCACAGGTTCAAGGTGCAGTTACCTTTAATAATCAAAATGGATGTTCACAAGTACATTCAGACCAACAATTAACTATGGATGTTATGGCTGGTTATGCAGCAAACCCAAATGTATATGGTGTAATAGTTGTATCTTTAGGATGTGAAAATTGCCAAAATGATTTGGTAGTTGATGCAATAAAAGAGAGAACGAATAAACCGATAAAAACTCTTGTAATACAGGAAGAACATGGAACTTTAAAAACTATAGAAAAGGCTGTTCGTTATGCTAGAGAAATGGCACAAGAAGCTTCTTTGCTTAGAAAAGAAGAATTTCCAATATCTGAACTTATATTAGGAACTGAATGTGGTGGGTCTGACCCAACAAGTGGATTAGCAGCAAATCCACTAATAGGTGAATTAAGTGATAGACTTGTTGATTTAGGAGCAACATCAATTTTAAGTGAAACTACTGAATTTATAGGTGCGGAACATATATTAGCTAGAAGAGCAGTGAATGAAGAAGTAAAAGAAAAAATATTGCATATAGTACATAGATATGAAAATTCATTAAAATTGGTTGGGGAAGAAGTTAGAGAAGGTAATCCATCTCCTGGAAATATAGCTGGTGGTTTGACAAGTTTAGAAGAAAAATCGCTTGGTTGTATACATAAAGGTGGTCATAGACAAATAAGTGAAGTATATGATTATGCTAAACAAATTGATAAAAAAGGTCTTGTTATAATGGATACCCCTGGAAATGATGCTTCATCTGTTGCTGGTATGGTAGCAGGAGGAGCACAAATAGTAGTATTTAGTACAGGAAGGGGAACTCCATCAGGAAATCCAATAGCTCCAGTAATAAAAATAACTGGGAATAAAATAACTTTTGCAAATATGGAAGATAATATGGATTTTGATGCTAGCCCAGTTATATATGGACCACAAACAATGGAAGAATTAACAGATGATTTGTTAAATATGGTTGTAGATGTAGCAAATGGAAAACAATCAAAAGCAGAGTCTCTTGGATATACTGAAATGGCAATAGCTAGAGTATGTAACTATGTATAATATTTAAGAAAAACTAAATACATAGAATTTTGATAAAGGGTGAGATTATGAAGTTTGTCAGTTTTACTGAAGGAGAAAATGAGTGTAAAAGGTCTGGAGTTTTTTCTAAAGATGAATTATTTATTATAGACATTAATTCTTTAAATCTTAGTAGAAATTTTAAAAATTTAAATGAATTGGTTCAAAATATATCTAAAGAAGATGTTATTAAGTTGAAAACTATTATAAATGAAGGTACATTTTACAATTATGATGTTTTTAAAAGGGAGAGATGTACTGTACATGTTCCTATAGAAAAACCAATACATGATATTTTATGTGTGGGGGTGAACTATAAAGACCATCTTGAAGAAACTCAAACTCACTTTGATGATAGTTTTGAAGAACCTCAAAAAACGGTTTATTTTACAAAACGTGTAACGAAAGCAATAGGACCAGAAGATGAGATAGATGGTCATTTTGATATAAATAAACAACTAGACTATGAAGTTGAACTTGGAGTAGTAATAGGTAAAACAGGTGTTAATATTAAAAAAGAAGAGGTAGAAGATTATATCTTTGGTTACACTGTTATAAATGATATTTCTGCTAGAAAGTTGCAAAAAGAGCACGTTCAATGGTTTAGAGGAAAGGGATTAGATACATTTACTTCTTTAGGTCCATGTATCTTACATAAAAGTGCAGTTCCTTTTCCTATAAAACTTAAGGTATGTAGTAGAGTAAATGGTGAAGAAAGACAAAGTTCTAATACAAAGCTGTTCATATCAGACGTTTCAGACATAGTTTCAGAACTTTCAAAAGGTATGACTTTAGAGGCTGGAGACATTATAGCTACTGGAACACCTTCTGGAGTAGGGATGGGCTTTTCACCTCCTCGATATATGAGTAGTGGAGATGTAATTGAATGTGAGATTGAGAGTATTGGAATTTTAAAAAATTACATTAAGTAAATGTTTTAATGTAATCAATGTTAAGACAGAGTCTAATGTATTAATGAACATATTAAAATAAATTTTAGGAGTTTAAATTATGAAAGCAGAGTTTTTGACACCGGTTGTTACAATATTTGATGAAGAAGGAAATTTAGATAAAGAAGGAAATAAAAGAGTATACGACTATCTTATAGATGGAGGTGTAGATGGACTAGTTATAATGGGAAGTACTGGAGAGTTCTTTAATATGTCTATGGATATGCAAAAAGAACTTATAGATTTAGTAACTAGTTATGTAAATAAGAGAGTAAAAGTGTTTATAGGTACAAGCCGTATGTGTGTAGATGAATCTATAGAGCTTTCAAATTATGCACATAATAGTGGAGCAGATGGAGTTATGATAATAAGCCCTTATTATTTCTCTCTTGATGATGATAGTATTGAATTGTTTTATAGTGAAATAGCTAAAAATACAGAAGCAGAAATATATTTATATAATTATCCAGATAGAACTGGCTATGATTTAAGTCCAGAACTTGCACTAAGACTTGTGAGAAAGCATAAAAATATAGTTGGATATAAGGATACAGTAACTTTGATGGGACATACCAGAGAGTTAATAAATACTATGAAAGCAGAGTTCCCAGAGTTTAAGATATATAGTGGTTATGACGAAAATTTTATACATAATCTAATGTCTGGAGGAGCTGGTTGTATAGGGGGACTATCAAATTTAATTCCAGAAGTTTGTTCTAAATGGGCTGAAGCTTATAATAATAGAGATATGGATAAGGTTATAGAAATTCAAAAATATATTAATAAAGCAATGGATTTTTATTCAATAACAAACCCATTTATACCAGCAATGAAAAAAGCTATGAATATTAGAGGATTAAAAGTAAGTGATTATATGACTGCTCCTTTTATAAAACCAAATGAAAATCAAGTATGTGAGATTAAAAAATTGATGAATGAATTAAATATATGCTAAATCAACCTTGCAAAGTTGCCAACAATAAACTACAATTATCTTAACAAAAATTAAATTAAATAATACTAGGGTACTAGATTAGTTTAATAGGGAAAGTGATGAAAATTCACTACAGCCCCCGCTACTGTATACGGATACGAAATCAAAATCCACTGAGATTTGTAAGAGATTTTGGGAAGGATGATAGAGGGAAAGCCGTGAGTCAGGAGACCTGCCCAGTATTACATAGGTTCAATTTAGGGTGGAAATTGTAATTTATAATAAAATGAAAATATCAATTCATTTTTTGTAAAGTTGATATATAAGACTTCTCCTTTCTAAGTTAGGAGAAGTTTTTTATTTTATTAAAAGGTTATACTTATTAAAGATGACTTTAAGATAATTTTAATAAGATATATTTTAAAAAAGTATATATTATTAAAGTTTTTTAGCCACTCATAAAAAATAAGATATTGGAGTGAAAGAGATGAAATTTAAGGTAAATGTTTTAAAGCAGTTTTTTTTAATTGTTATGGTAGTTTTTTTAGTTGGAGGTCTTATAGGATGCAGTAAAAATGATAAAGATAATACACAAGTTAGTAGTGGTAAAAAGTTAGAATTAAAATATGCAAGTGGATTTAGTGTTGAGGATTTAGAAGATGGAATTAAAAAAGTGACTGATGGAGATAATAGAGAACTAATTTTAATTCCTAAGAAGATTAAAATTCCTAAAAAGTATAAAAATTCTAATATAGTTAGAACACCTGTAGATAATGTACTAATAGCATCCACAACACAAGCTTGTTCTCTAAGAACAATAGGAGAACTAGATAGTATAAAAGCAGTGACAACAGAAGAACAATATTGGACTATAAAAGAAATTAAAGATTTAATGAAGGATGGAAAGATACATTATGTTGGTTCAAACTTAGCACCAGATTATGAAAAAATAGTAGACTTAAATCCTGATTTAACTATAGTGAGTAGTGGTTTATCAGAAGCTGATACAAAATTTATTGATAAACTAAAAGAATTAGGGCTTAATTATGTTGTAGATAATGAATATAAAGAGCAAAATCCATTTGGAAGAATGGAGTGGACAAGTTTGATAGCTGCCTTTTATGATAAAGAAGATATAGCTACTAGTGAACTAGATAAAACAGTACAAAGGATAGAAGAAGTAAGTGAAAAAATAAAGAACAAAGCTAAGCCTAAAGTTGTATGGGCATCTGTATATGAAGGAAATGCTTATATAGCGCCTAAAGATTCATATGTAGATAATATGATAAAAATGGCTGGTGGAATAAATGCATGTGCTTCAATAGATTCAAATGAAGGACGAGTAAGCATTGAACAATTACATGAAGTTGCAAAAGATGCAGATATATTTGTATACTCATCAAGTTCAGATTATACACCAAACTTAGACTTTATAAAATCTAGCGCACCTATATTGGCTGATTTAGATGTTGTAAAAAATGGTAACTTATGGGTATTTGCTCCAGATTATTATCAATCAGTAGATAAGACTGATGAATTAATAGTAGATTTAATTGAGATGTTTCATCCAGGTACTACAGGTGAAAAAATCAAACATTATATAAATTATGATAAATAATATAGAAGACGACACTAAAAGATGAGTTTTATGGATTTTAGTTAATATAGGTTGTTAAGAGGAGTATATAAATGGATTTTATCAATAAAATGAGAATAAAGAATACTACAGTATTTATAGGACTAATTATAAGTATGATACTTACTTTTTTAGTGTGTGTAGCATTTGGCTCTGTAAAAATTGAGCTGAAAGAAATAATAGATGTTGTATTAAGAGGTATGGATAATACAGAGCATTATAAAATAATATATAATATAAGAATTCCTAGAGTACTTGCAACTATGGTAGGTGGAGCATGCTTAGCAGTATCTGGTATTTTACTACAGATATTTTTTAAGAATCCAATAGTTGAACCATATATATTAGGTGTATCTTCAGGTTCTACTTTGTCAGTAGCACTTATGATTTTGGGAGGATACACATTGGGATTTGAGAGTATAAATTCAATGAGTATATTTGTAGCAGCATTTGTAGGAGCTTTAATTGTAATGTCTATAGTCATTTTATTTGCAAATAAGGTAAAGAATATAACAACTCTTTTAATAATAGGAATTATGACTGGATATGTGTGTAGTGGTATAACAAACGTATTACAATCATTTGCAAATAGTGAGAAACTAAAAGAATTTACTATATGGTCTATGGGAAGCTTTTCTGGATTTACATGGGAAAAGGTAGAAATACTTATAATAGTTGGTATGTTAGGTCTTTTGATGACTATATTCATAATAAAACCTTTAAATGCTTTTTTATTAGGAGAAGAGTATGCAAAAAGTATTGGTATAAATATAAAATTTTTTAGAGTTTTTATAGTATTTATATCTAGTATATTGGCAGCAATAGTATCGGCATTTGCAGGACCTATAGGATTTATTGGACTTGCAGTGCCTCAAATTTCAAAATTGATATTTAAGACGTCAGATAATAGGGTACTAATACCAGTAGTAATCTTTTTAGGAAGTATAGTTACAGCCCTTTGTGATTTAATATCAAGAGTAATTTTGTCACCAGTAGAGTTACCAATAAGTACAATAACATCTTTGTTAGGAGCACCGATTGTAGTAATGCTATTGATGAAAAGGAAGGATAGGACTTAGATATGTTGAGAACTAATAATTTAAGTGTAGGATATAATAAAAAAGTAGTTGTGAGTGATATAAATATAGAGGTAAAAAATGGAGAAATATTATGTCTTTTAGGAAGTAATGGTGCTGGAAAAACTACTATATTGAGGTCTTTATCTAAACTTATAACGCCAATAAAAGGGGATATATATTTAAATGACATAGATGTAAATCATATATCAAGAAAGGCATTATCGAAAAAAATGGCTTTAGTGCTTACAAATAGATTATTAGGTGATTTAATGACTGTACAAGATATAGTTAATATAGGAAGGTATCCATATACAGGATTTTTTGGTAGTTTATCTAAAAAAGATTTAATACTGGTAGATGAAGCATTAGAATCTGTAGATGCACTACACTTAAAAAAAAGATATTTTGATGAACTAAGTGATGGAGAAAAACAAAAAGTATTGGTTGCAAGAGCCTTAGTTCAAGAGCCAGAAATAATTATATTGGATGAGCCGACAACTCACTTAGATATAAAACATAGGTTAGAGCTTATAAACATACTAAAAAAATTAAGTAAGGAAAAATCAATTTCAGTAATACTTTCCTTACATGAAATAGATATAGCATTAAAAAGTTGTGATAAAGTTGCTCTTATAAAGAATAATAAAGTCATAGCTTATGGGCAACCTGAAGATGTAGTGGATGAAGATATCATAAATTCACTTTATGAATTGGATGATAAAAATTTCAATAGTCTATTAGGTGCGGTAGAGATTAGTAATAAATCTAAAAATGAAGTTTTTATAATTGGTGGTGGTGGTAAAGCTACACCAATTTATAGAGTTTTTACTAAAAAAGGTATAGGTCTATACTCTGGAATAATACATGAAAATGATATTGATTATGAAATTGGTAGAACTATGGGCATAAAGATGTTTACAGAAAAGCCATTTGAGTTGATAAGTGATGAGAATTTCGATTTGGCCATTAAGAGCCTAAGTAATTCTAAGGTTATAATAGATACTGGATTTAATATAGGTGAAATAAACAAAAGGAATATAGATATTATAAAAGAGGCTTTGAAGTTAAATAAAAAAGTTTATTCTTTTAGAAATAGAGATGAGAGTCATAAGTATTATAATAATCTGTACAATAATATAGAATATATAGATAAAGTTTCCCAAATAGTAGATAGTATTAATATGAATAATTTACTATAACCTTTAAAATAAAATGTACTTGTGAACTATAAAATATAAAAAGTGGGTGTCTAAAAATGAACTTTTTATTTCATGAGGCACTCTTTTTGTATGAAATCAAATATATTTTCATCATTTCAACAATGAAAAAAGGTCTATCTCTATTTTAGTATAATCCCCTTATAGTAGACATTTAAATAAAAGGCTATTATAATAGGTCTAAAAAGCGTATACTCTAAGGGGGTTTTTCTATGTCTAAAAAACACAAAAAATATAGCAAAGAACTTAAACTAAAAGCTGTAAACTTATATATAAAAGAAGGATACTCATCATACAAAATTGCTGAGATGCTGAATATAAGAAGCAAAACACAAGTTCAAAACTGGGTAAAAGATTATAAAAATAAAGGTAAAACTGCATTTAATGATGAAACTAGGGGCAGATTTAAAAATATTAGTCTAGAAAATGATAATAGAAAATTTAAATCTGTTGAAGAAGAATTGAAGTACTTACGCATGGAGAATGAATTCTTAAAAAAGTTAAGTACCCTATTGGACAAGTCAAAGTAAGCGATAAATTTAAAACAATTAAACTTATGTCTAGGAAGTATAGTATTTCTAGTATGTGTAAGTTGATAGGTGTGTCAAGAAGCGGTTACTATAAATGGCTAAGTTATTCTAAAAAATCTTCCGATAGGGGTATCAAAGATAGAATTATTAAGGATTATATAATTGAAATACATAAAAAATATAGAGGAACTTACGGTAGAAAAAGAATTTGTACTTATTTAAATAAAATACTTGATACCCCTATTAATCATAAGAGAGTATATAGGTTGATGAAAGAACTAGGTATTAAATCTATTATTAGAAAGAAAGTATATAGAGGTAAGTTTAAATCATATGAGATATATGATAATATATTAAATCGTGAATTTAGAGCTAATCAACCATTAGAAAAAATTTGTATGGATATAACATACATACCTATCGGTAAAAAATTCTTATATATGAATGTAGCCAAAGATTTATTTAATGGTGAAATAGTGGCATATGAGATAAGTACAAAAATGGATACTAAATTAGTTAATAATACAGTAAATCAACTAATAAATATGAATTTAGCTAAAGATTGTATTTTACATACAGATCAAGGTTCACAATATACAAGTAGATCTTACTCTAAAAGGCTTAAGAATAATGGTATTATACAATCAATGTCCCGAAGGGGCAACTGCTGGGATAATGCTCCTATAGAAAGTTTTTTCAGTCATTTTAAATCTGAATTAATATATTTAATTGATACTACAGATCCAAAGAAAATGATTAGTCTAATAAATGATTATATTTATTTTTATAATAATGAAAGAATACAATTAAAAAACGGAATGAGTCCGATTGAATATCGAACTCATTGTGCGTAAAGATAGCCTTTTTTAAGTCTGTCTACTTGACAGGGACATATCCAATTTTGAGACAGCCTTTTTTTTATTATTTATGTGTTTTATATATATCATTATAAAAAGAAGTTACTTTACAGATAACCTATAGCTTCCTCTCTAGTTAGAAAAAAGTGAATTCCTGTAGTTGATTCTTTCCATCTATTTTCATTAAAATCTTCAGCTACAATCATTTCTCCTACTCTATATATAAAATTTTCATCAGCATATGCACGAGCAGTTTTAAAAGATTCTTTGCCATCTATGCTTGTAATTGACAGTACTTTTGCTTTATTACATCTACAAGCATTTGATGTAGCAGATACTCTTTTTGCGTCACTCGGTATTAATAATTGTACCATTCTAAAATTAAAACATTTTTTATAGCCTATAAATGCTCCTGTTTCAGGACAGTATAATTTAAAAAAACGAGTATTTTCATCTGATATTACTCCGTCCAAAGTAGCATATTCTAAATTAGAATTTTCTAAATTAGCCCCTCTAATATCTGATTTAGATAAATCACAAAATCTAAAATTTGTACCACCTAAGTCTGCATTTTTTAATATAGAATTTTTTAATGAACAATCCGAAAAATAAGAATTCTTAAAACTAGAGTTTTCTAAATCTGCTTTTTCTAAATTTAAATTGATAAGGTCAGACCACGAAAAGTCAATATTACTTAAGCAGTATCCCGTTAAGTCCATGTTTTCTAATCTTAATTCTTTTAAATCTGCTTTTTCTCCGTCATTATTGTTTTTAAGCCATAAATAATGTTTCTCAAGTGCTTTTTCTAATTCTTGTTTAGAAATAGTTTTCATTAAAATCACCTTCACGAATTTATTTTTATATATGTAGTAGCAAAATAGTCATATATTTAATTATATAACAATAAATAAAAAACTTATAAATAATATATAAAATATAATATTTAAAATATTTTGTTTTGAATATATTATAATATATTTTTAGACTATTTAGAGATAATTTGTACTTTTAAACATACCATAATAAGTTTGTATTGTTTTATATTTGAGTTTATAAAAATTTATTTAAACAAAAATAATATCAGTGATACAATAATAAAAGTTTAGATATAAAAAAATTTGTGTATATACTATATGTAGTATATAATAGATAAAGCACTGACTATATGTAGTGCTTTTGTTTTTGAAAAATACTTATTATATTCCGATAGTTATAGGTTATTTTGTGGATTTCAACTAATAAATACTAAAAGAAATAATAAGCAAATTAAATGAAATTATAGCACAAGATTATGTTAAAAGGACGGTAAATAATGAATTGGATAGAGCTTAACAATCAAGTGATAATTAAAAATGAACAAGGTAAGTATCAGTTAGAAAAGGACAAGGAAGCCTTAAGTAGTTACATAGAAGAATTTATAAAACCAAAGTTGAGAAAATTTAATGACTTAGAAGAAAGATTGAAGTATTTAATAGATGAGGGTTATTATTCAAAAGAAATAATAAATCAGTATAGTATGAAGTTTATTAAAAATATATATGAGATTATTGATAAACATCAGTTTGAATTTCAATCATATATGAGTGCAAATAAATTTTATCAAAATTATGCATTAAAAAGCAATGATGGAAAGGAAATATTAGAAACATATAATGATAAAGTATTAATTGTAGCTTTGACATTAGGAAATGGTGATGAGAGTTTAGCTCTAAACTTAGCAGATAAAATAGTAAAACAAGAATTTCAACCAGCCACACCTACTTTTTTAAATGCTGGAAGAAAAAGAGCTGGGGAAATGGTGTCCTGTTTTTTACTGTCTGTAGAAGATAGTACAGAAGGTATATCATATGCTATATCTTCATCAAATCACTTATCAAAGATTGGTGGAGGAGTTGCACTAAATTTATCTAAACTTAGAGCATCTGGTGAATCTATCAAAGATATAGAAGGTGCAGCTGGGGGTGTTGTTGGAGTAGCTAAAATGTTGGAACAATCATTTAGTTATTTTAATCAAATGGGAGCTAGACAAGGTTCCGGTGCAGTTTACCTTACTGTATTCCATCCTGATTTTGAATTATTGATGGATACTAAAAAGATAAATGCAGATGAAAAAATAAGGCTTGCTACATTATCGCTAGGAGCTATAATACCCGATAAATTTATGGAGTTGGCAGAAAAAAATGAAGTCGCATATGCGTTTTATCCACATACTGTACATAAAAAATATGGGGTTTCTCTTGATGAGATAGAAATGAATGAGTGGTACGATAAATTGGTTGATGACAAGGATATAAGAAAAAAAGAAATAAATCCTAGACAGATGTTGACTAAAATAGCACAGATGCAACAAGAAAGTGGATATCCATATGTAGTGTACATAGATACAGCTAATAGGGAACATACATTAAAAGATGTTGGAATGATTAAGATGTCTAACTTATGTTGTGAAATATTCCAATATCAGATACCTTCGGAAATAGAGGGATATGGAGGCAAAAATGAATGGGGACAAGATATAAGTTGTAATCTTGGTTCTTTAAATATAGCAAATGTTATGGATAATAAAACTATAGAAAGTACGGTTGAGACAGCAATAAGAGCATTGTCGTTTGTAGCAGATAATACAGATATAAGACCAGTACCAACCGTAAGTAACAGTAACAGCAAGTCTCATTCTATAGGATTAGGAGCTATGAATTTACATGGATACTTAGTAAGAGAAAATATTTTATATACTTCAGATGATGCTATAGATTTTTCTAATGTATTTTTTGCAATGGTTAGATATTATTCAATTAAAGCATCGATGAAAATAGCTATAGAAAAAAATCAAACTTTTGAAGGATTTGATAAATCAGAATATGCTAAGGGAAGAAATAGCAAGGTATTATCAAAATACTATGAACAATCTTATCTACCTAAGTCGGAAAAAGTAAAAGCATTATTTGAAGGTATTTATATACCAACAAAAGAAGATTGGACAAATTTATTGGATGAGGTAAAAGAAAAAGGTATATATAATGCGTATTTAATGGCAGTAGCACCAACTCAAAGTATTAGTTATGTTCAAAATGCTACATCAAGTATAATGCCAATTACTGAACCAGTAGAAGTAAGAACGTATGGAGATTCTACCACAATATATCCAATGCCATTTTTAACGAATGATAATATGTTGTATTATCAATCAGCATACAGAATAGATATGAGAAAGGTCATAGATTTAGTAGCAACAGTTCAAAACCATGTTGACCAAGGTATATCAACAACACTGTTTGTCACAGATGAGAAGACAACTAGAGATATAGCTAGACATTACATATATGCATATAAAAAAGGTCTGAAGAGTTTATATTACACAAGAACAAAGATGACAAGAGACACTCATGAGTGTCTAGTATGTTCAGTATAGGGAGAGAAATATATGACGTTTAATTTACATAAAATACATAATGCAGTTAACTGGAATAAAGAAGAAGATGGATTTACACAGGCTTTTTGGGAACAAAATGTAAAACAATTTTGGCTTCCTGAAGAAATATCTGTTTCTAAGGACATCAAGGTATGGAATGAACTAAGTGATAAGGAAAAGGAATTATATAAAAAAGTATTGGGTGGTTTAACATTATTGGATACAAAACAGGGGAATAATGGAATACCATCTATGATGAGTTTAACAGAAAACTTACAAAGAAAGGCTGTCTTGTCTTTTATGGGGACTATGGAAGAAATACATGCAAAAAGCTATTCTTCTATATTTATGACTCTACTCTCTAATTCAGAAATAGATGAACTATTTGAATGGATAGAAACAGAACCAACATTACAAAGAAAGGCTGATTTAGTCTTAGCTCAATACGAAAATACTACAAATCAAAAGGGATTATACTTATCAATGGTTACAAGTGTATTTTTAGAGAGTTTCTTGTTTTATTCAGGATTCTTTTATCCATTGTATCTATCTGGTCAAGGAAAGATGGTAGCTAGTGGAGAAATAATATCACTTATTCTTAGAGATGAGTCTTTACATGGTAAGTATATAGGATTACTTGCACAAGAAATATACAATTCATTTGATGAAATTGATAAGGAAATATTAGAAGAGAAGATGTATTCTATACTTTATAGTCTTATGGAAAATGAGATAGAATACACAAATGTTATATACAGAGAAAGTGGGCTTGAAAAAGAGGTCGTAAATTTTTTGAAATACAATGCAAATAGAGCTTTAGAAAATCTAGGATTTGAGAAGTTATATACTGTAGGTGATATAAATCCAATTGTATTAAATGGTCTTAGTACTGAAACTAAAACACATGATTTTTTTTCAACTAAAGGGAATGGATACCAAAAAGGAGTGTATGAGGAATTAGAGGATGAAGATTTTATAATATAATTTATAAATTGTGACATACTGTTGTCACCTTTAGCATGATAATATCAATGTATAGAATATATATGGAGGTATTTTTTATGAAATATGAATGGAGAAAAAGAGATAAAGAGTTATATTTACCTAAGGAGAATCCTGTAATAATTGAAGTACCAGAGCAGAAATTTATCATGTTAAAAGGGAATGGAGACCCAAATTCTAAAGAATTTACCGAAGCAATAGGAGTGCTTTATTCTTTGGCATATGCAATAAAAACCATGCCTAAAAAGGGAATTGTATCAGAAGGGTATTTTGACTATACTGTTTTTCCTTTGGAAGGTATATGGGATAAGGGAGAAAAAAGCAAATACTTAGATGTACTTATTAAAGAAGATTTAATTTATACTATAATGATACGTCAGCCAGATTTTGTTACACAAGACCTGTTAGATAAAGCTATTGATATAGTAAAAAAGAAGAAACCACATAATCTTCTTGAAAAAGTTAAATTTGGGTCTATCAATGAAGGTCTATGTGTTCAAATGCTTCATATAGGCTCATATGATAATGAATCAGAAAGTTTTAATATTATGAATGAATTTTGTAAAAAAATAAACTTATAAGAAAATCTCACATACATCGTGAAATTTATATAAGTGATGCTAGAAAAGTATCGCCTGAATCATTGAAGACTGTTTTACGTTTTGAAGTAGAAAGGGAAGTATAAATATTTTGGATAATTTATTTATAAGAGTTATAAAAAGTGAAGTCTGTTGAGACTTCATTTTTTAATGCAGTTTCAAAATTCAATTTGATATCTCATAATATTTCTAAATTTTTCTACTTTAATTAGTGTTACTATTAAATATTATATAATTATATACATATCATTATATAATATTTATAGATTATTATATAAGTAGATTATTAGCAACATGTATATATTATTAATTAAAATAAATTAAATATACTATTTAATATTTCAATCAAAATAGTAAAAAAATGTAGATAAAGATTATTTTATTAAGAAAAAATTAATGTATTGACAAATTTTAAATGCTCATTCAAATTAGTGATTGATAATGATATTCAATACTGAATGATGGGAGGAAGCTATGAATAAATATCTTCTAATAAATACAGTGGCAGAAAGAATGTATGGAGAGAAGTTTCACATTGTCAAAGAAAACTTGATAAAAAAGGAGTATATAATGGCAGAATGTGAGCCACAATTGGAATATGTAAAGAAGCAATACAAAGAGTATACAAAAAATACTGAAAATACAATGTTAGATTGTAGATGTCCAGAAAGTATAAATCTCTTAAAAAGAAATAACTTGATAGATAGTTTTGAAGTACCTATGATAGAACCAATACTAGTAAGGACTTGTAGAGTTTTATATGATAAATATATCAAAAGCAAAGAGGACATGTTGATAGTAACCTGTCCATGTACACAATTAAGGGATTTTGCAAGTAAAAAGTTTAAGGATAAGGGCAATGGTTTTGTATTTCAAGAGAGTAGATTGATGCCTTGGCTAAATGTAAGTGAAAATATAGCTTTTCATAATCAACGAAAAAATAATATTTTAGATAGAGTGCTTAGAAAATTCAAATACCAGGAAATAAATACTGGTAAAGAAAATGGTTATTCTAGAGATTTAAAAACCAATGATAATTTGAATAAAACAAATAGATGTAATAAAAAAAGCAGTATTGATGTAGAAAAGTATCTTAAGATGATGAACTTGCAGAAATTTAAAAACTCTTATCTAAATGAATTATCAGGAGGTATGGCACAGAGGGTGAGTATAGCTAGAGCTTTTTATTTTAATCCAGATATGTTGTTTATGGACGAGCCTTTTTCAGCATTAGACTATTTTACAAGAATTGATATGCAAAATGAAGTTATAAGAATACATAAATAAACTAATAAAGGTTTAATATTTGTAACTCACGATATTGATGAAGCATTAAAGATAGGCAAGAAAATAGTTGTTTTCACAGACGAGAAAAAAATAAAAGAATTTAATGTAGGAGATGATTATAATAGAGATTTGACATCAGATTACTATATTAAATTAAAAAAAGATATTTTAATGACAATGAAATCAAATAAAAGCATTTAAAGAAATTAATAATATTTAATAAAAAATAAGTTACAAGAGAAAAAAGTAAACATAAAAGAATTAATATATAATACTAAGTAGAAACTATGCTAAAATAATATTAAGTAAAGAATACAATAAAAGTTTAAGTTACCTTATTAAGGTAACTTTTTCTATTTTAAGTTAGTAATTTGAATTTATTTTAAAATGATTAATTAACAATAATGATTAATGAATAATAAAAGGATACTTTTTTATAGAGTTTTATTAAGATGTCTAATAATATAGTTGTACCTATTAAGTCAGTAATTGTGAAGTTAGTAATATGATTAAAATTACATATTAGGTAAAAAGATTATAATATATTAAAATCGAACTGTTATATGATAAGTAAAAAGGTATATTAGGAGGGATTATATGAGTTATAAAGTATATATTGTGGAAGATGATATATCAATAAGTACATTACTCAAAGATTATATTGAGAAATATGGATTTGAAGTGATTGTCGAAGAAAACTTTGATAATATAATGATTACATTTGAAAGTTTTAAGCCAGACTTAGTGCTATTAGATGTGAATTTACCTAAATTTGATGGTTTCTACTGGTGTAGATGTATTAGACAACAGTCGAATCTGCCTATAATTTTTATATCAGCTAGAGATGGTAATGTAGACCAGATTAGAGCTTTAGAAAGTGGAGCAGATGATTATATAACAAAGCCTTTTTATTATGATGTAGTAATGGCAAAGATAAAGAGTCATATAAGAAGGGTATATGGTGAATATTCCCCTAAAATAGATGAAAGAATAGTGGAATTAGACGGATTAAAGTTTTATCCAGAAAGGTTGGAACTAGAACTAAATGGTAAGAATCTAATTATAACTAAAAAAGAAGGTATACTGATTGAATGTCTTATCAAAAGATACCCAAAGGTAGTAAGTAGAGATTATCTCTTAGAAAAGATATGGGATGATATTGAATTTGTAGAAGAAAATACGTTAAATGTGAATGTTAGCAGGATAAGGAAAAGATTTGAGGAATTAGGTATAGATAATGCTGTGCAGACTGTGCGAGGGTTAGGATATAAATTAAATAAAAACTGGTAAGGAGAACGTATGAAGTTATTTTTAAAAGATTGTAAAGGTTATATTTTTGTATATTATATAGGCATAGTTCTGACAATTATTTACTGTACTCTTATGAAGTTTATTAGTTTTGGAGAGAGTTTATATATTCTTTTGTTTAGTTCTTTTATATTGCTATGCTTTTTAATATATAAGTACTATAAAAATAGAGAAGTATATAATCTATTTGAAAAAGGTATACATTCTCTGGAGGAGTCATTTTTATATTTAGGAAATTCTTTCTTGGGGAGAAGTATATCAGTTATTTTAAAACAACAACATAAGTTGTATCAATCAATGATACAAGAGCATAAAAAGATACATAGTGAACATTTAACCTTCATCAACCAGTGGATTCATCAGATGAAAACACCAATATCAGTTATAAGTCTTCAGCTTCAAGAGTATGAGGGAGAAGAAGTGACTGAAAATATAAGAGAGGAGATAGATAGGTTAAATAAAGGTCTAGATATGGCTATGCATTTTGCAAGGGCAGATAATTTTCAGAAAGACTTTGTGGTTGAAAAGACCAGATTGAATGAAATTGTATCTGGTATTGTAAATGAAGAAAAGAGGTTATTTATAAAAAATGGAATGATTCCTAAGATTCAAATAGACAAGTTTACTTATGTTTATACAGATATAAAATGGATGAAATTTATAATAGGTCAATTAATTACAAATGGGGTGAAATATTCTAGAGGCTATAGTAACTACCTAACTATAAAATCAGAAGAAAATAATAAATATGTAATTTTAAGTATAATAGATGAAGGAATAGGGATTGTTTCTAAAGATATAAAAAGGGTCTTTGAGCCATTTTTTACAGGGGAAAATGGTCGTAAGTTTGGAGAATCTACAGGTATGGGACTTTATTTAGTAAAAAAGGTATGTGATGATTTAGGTCATAAAATAAGTATAAAATCAGAAGTAGGAAAAGGTACAGAAGTTTCAATAGTCTTTAATAAAGATACGAATCATTTAATAAAGATGTAAATCATCTGCTACAATAAGTTTTTAGTTGATTATACTTTTTTATTATACAATTTATTGAATGAAATACTTATAGTTAAATAATTAAACTTTAAGAAAGTTTATTTGCAAACCTTACATAGATGTAAGGTTTGTGTAATGTTTGTAGATAGTTAAATTTTCTAATCTAAATTACAATTAATATAAGAAATAACATAAAAAAAGAAATTTTGTAAAAAAGAAAGGATGTTTATTGATGAGTTTGGATATTATTTTTATATTGAAATCAATCATAATCGCTATAGTAGAGGGGCTTACGGAGTTTATTCCAGTTTCATCTACTGGTCATATGATTTTGGTTGGTAATTTAATAGATTTTAAGGGGCAATTTGCTGAAATGTTTGAGGTTGTAATACAACTTGGGGCTATATTAGGTTTTACTAACATAATTAGTGTATAGATAAAAGCAGATTTCTTATCTATGAAAATTAACTAACTAAGATAAATGATAATTAACAATTATATATATGTTATTTCAAAAATTAGATTAGGAAGGATAGTTAAATAATGAAAATTTTAACTGTAAATAATTTAAGTAAAGTATATGGTAAGAAAATAATTTTTAACGCATTAAATGATATAAATTTTAGTGTAGAGGATGGAGAGTTTGTAGGAATTATGGGTCCGTCTGGTAGTGGAAAAACTACTCTTTTAAATATGATTTCTACTATTGACAAGCCAACTACAGGAACTATGGAACTAAAGGGCAAGAATCCTTTATTGTTAAAAGGTGAAGAACTGGCATTATTTAGAAGAAGAGAATTAGGTTTTGTATTTCAAGATTTTAATTTATTGGATACATTAACTATAGGAGAAAATATAGTATTGCCATTGACATTAGATAAGGTCAGTGTAAAAGAGCAAGATGAGAGATTAAATGAAGTATCTACAATATTAGGTATAAAAGATTTATTAGGAAAAAGAACTTTTGAAGTATCGGGTGGTCAAGCTCAGAGGACTGCTATTGCTAGAGCATTAATTAACAAGCCATCAATACTTTTAGCAGATGAACCGACAGGTAATTTAGATTCAAAGTCGTCAAAGATTGTAATGGAGCTATTTCAAAAGATAAATAAAGAAAATAAGGTTACTACTATGATGGTAACTCATGACTCATTAGTAGCGAGTTATTGTAGTAGAATATTATTCATAAAAGATGGAGCTATATATAATGAAATATATAAGGGAAGTAGTAGAGAGCAATTTTATCAAGAAATAATGGATGTACTTGCATTATTGGGAGGAGATAATTAATGAACATAAAACAATTTGCCATTAATAATATTTCAAGAAATATTAAAGCATATTTAGGATATTTAGCAAGTATTATTATATCATCTTCACTACTATTTTCTTTTATTATGTTTACAAGTCATCCAGATTTAGATATATATCAATTTCCTGATTATTTAAAAGAAGGTCTTAAGATGAGTAAGATAATTGCATATTTATTTTTATTCTTCTTTGTATTTTATTCAGTTAGTGTATTTCTTAAAAGCAGATATAAAGAATTTGGAATACTTTATATTACAGGTATATCAAAACGACAAGTAATGAAACTAATCTTTATAGAAAATATGATAATAAATATAGTATCTTCTGTAATTGGAATAATAATAGGTTTAATTTTTGCAAAGATATTTTTAGTGATTATGTCTACTTTTTTAGAATTATCACCATTAAAATTCTATATACCATTAAATGCAATATTGTCTACTTTAATTTACTTTATGGTTTTAGCTATATTAACATCAATATTTACTTCTTTTATAGTTAAGGAAAATCAGGTGTTGAAGTTACTTAAAGGGACAAAAACTCCAAAACCAGAGCCTAAAACATCACTAATGCTTGCTATATTAAGTATTTGTCTGTTTATAATAGCATATTATAATGCTGTTACCTCAACTGACCAATATACGACATATATGCGCTTAGTTCCAGTTACATCTCTTACTATAGTAGCAACCTACTTATTCTTTTCTCAATTTAGTGTGTTTTTTATGAAGAAGCTAAAATTAAACAAGAGATTTTATAGAAAAAATACAAATATGCTTTGGATTTCAAACTTAATTTATAAAGTAAAGGATAATGCTAGAATATTTTTCTTGATAACTATAACTTCTACAGTAGCATTTACTGCTATAGGTACAGTTTATTCTTTTTGGAAAGATGTAAATCGTCAAATTAATTTAATATATCCTAATACAATATATTATTCAACTATGACCTTGCATAATGACCCTAAGAAGCCTGATAGCAAAGAAAAAGATAAGGAAAGAATGAGATTTATAGAAACTAAGCTAAAAAAAGAAAATATAGACTATACAATAATTAATGGTGAATTTAAAACTGTATTTCCCAAGAAAAGTGATTTTAATGTCAGAATTATGAAAGAATCTAAGTACCTAGAAATAACAGAGGCTATAGGGGTTAAGCCTATAAGTTTTGAAGATAATGAATCTATATCATTATTATCAAGTTTACCAGGAAATAAGAAAGTCAAAGAAAATGTTATTGTAGGGAATAAAAGTTTAAAGGTGGCAAAACAAGTAGAAGAATGTGTTATGCCAGCATATTATAAAAATATGTATGTGGTAAAGGATAATTTTTATGATAGTATAGAATCAAAATTTATAGTGGATAGATTTACTGCATTTGAAGTAGAGGATTCAAGTAAAACTATAGAGATATGTAGACAATTTGAGAATAAATTTAATAATGAGTCTGGGATGCAGCCATATTTGTTTTTCTCTAAAGACTTAATGATAGAAACTGGGAAATTAATGTATTCTACATTTATATTTTTAGCAATATTTATAGGTTTAATTTTCTTTGTTACTACAAGTAGTTTCTTATATAATAAGTTTTATATGGATTGTCAAGTTGATAAGAAAAAGTATGAGCAGTTAAATAAATTGGGGATGACATATAATGAGATTAAAAAAGCTTCAACTATTGAGATTGGAATTGTGTTTTTGTTGCCTTATGTAGTGGCAGTTGTACATTCGATATTTGCACTTACTGCTTTGAAGAATTCTTTTGATATAGAAGTAGCATCGTCAGCTGTTTTGGTAATGGGAAGCTTGTTCTTGATTCAAATAGTTTATTTTTTAATTGTAAGAAATAATTATTTAAAAGAGATAAGGTTAAATTTAGTTAATTTTTAGGAGGTAGGAATTAAAATTACATCTTCATTAATCATACGGATAACTTTAACTACTAGATTTATACTTATATGAATGGATATTGCTGGATTTATATTAATTTATAAGCCAGTAATATCTTTTATTATTTAAAAACCTGTATAATAAATTATAAAGAATTCTGCAATTTATAAATTGTAGTGGACGAAACTTGTATAAGTGTATTTAGGTAAAAGTATGTATTATACTATAAATAAAAATTGATACAAAAATGGGGTGAAATAAAATTTATGATAAGAAAATCAAATGATGAAGATATAAATAAAATCATGGAAATATGGAAGGAAAGCACAATCAAAGCACATGAATTTATAAGTAAAGAGTACTGGAAAAGTAACTATAACACTGTCAAAAACGAATATATACCTATATCAGATACATTTGTATATGAGGATGGTCAAGAAATAAAAGGATTTATAAGCATAATAGATAAAAGCTTTATAGGAGCTTTGTTTATAAATACAAACTATCAAAATCTAGGTATAGGAGGTAAGCTCTTAGATTATGTAACTAAAGAATACAAGAATCTAAGTCTAGCAGTATACAAAGACAATAAAGAAGCAGTTGTATTTTATAATAAAAAAGGATTTAAAATAGTAGAAGAGCAAATAAATGAAGACTCAGGATTTAAAGAATACATAATGGAATATAGTAACTAACATCAATATATTTATCATTTCGTTAGTCATAATTTTAAAAATATTTTTTAGAATTATGACTTGCAGGTACTTAAGAAAAGAAATAAAATCTATAATTAAAATTACACTTTAAATAAGTATAGTAACTATATATTAGATGCAGGTTGTGGTGAAGGATATTTCTTAAATAAATTATATGGTGTATTTCAGATTTAGCAAATTTACCATTTAAAGATAATAAGTTAGATATAATACTAAATATACTTTCTCCTGCAAACTATAAGGAATTTACAAGAGTTTTAAATAATTATGGAATGGTAATAAAGATTGTGCCAGAGTCAAATTATTTAAAAGAAATAAGGACAAGTATACAGAAAGACATAAAAAATAGCAATTATAATAATAAAAATATTATACATGTGTTTAAAAAGCATCTTGATTTGATTTATGATAATAGAATTAATTATAAGAACAATATTAATACATTAAATTTAAGAAATTTGGTTAAAATGACACTTTTGACATCATCATTAGATGAAGAAGAGATTTTAAGGTTGATGAAATCAGGTATATCTAATATAACTATTGATTTGAGAGTTATGGTTGGCGTTTTGAGAACATAATAAATATATATTTATATAAAAATATATAATATGGTATTACAAAATTTGTAATGGAAATAATCTTATTTTGATAATTTATTAATATAGATTATTTCCATTATATTTTGTGCACTTATACGAAAAAATTTTATCGAAAAATAAAAAAACTGAAGTAAAGAGGTAAGTATTTTTTTTGTAAGGGCGATAAGTATAGTATAAGTTAAATTTAAACTGAGGATGTTATCAGAAGAATTAAAAAATTATCTGAGGGGGGATAATATGAAAAGGTTTAAGAAAGTAATATCATCATTAATTGTTATTTTTATGGTATCTAGTTCAATGCCTACATATGCACTTAGTGAAGAAAAGTTGTCTGGAAATAACAGGTATGAAACAGCAATAAAAGTTAGCAAAAAAATAGGTGACACTTCTAATAGTGTTGTGTTAGTAAATGATTATTCTATGGTAGATGCATTATCTGCAACTCCTTTTGCGAGTAGAGAAAATGCTCCAATTCTTTTGACATCAAAACATTATCTGACAAAACAGACTGAAGATGAAATAAATAGGCTGAAAGCTAAAAAAGTTTATATAATTGGAGGTCTTAATTCTGTATCACAAAAAGTTATAGACAAAATAAAAGCTAAAGGGCTAGAGTATGAGGTAATAAATGGTAGTGATAGATTTGAAACTGCTTTAAAAATAGCAAATAAAATGGATAAAAAGAAAAATATATCTGAGATTGCTGTTGTAAGTGGATACAATGGACTTCCTGATGCAGTGAGTATAGCTGCTATAGCAGCAGAAAAAAATATGCCTATATTGTTAGCTGATGATTTAACAAAAGGAACTAAAAAAGCTAATAATTTTATAAAAAGTAAAGATATAAGGAAAACATATGTTATAGGAAATACAAATGTGATATCTGAAAATACAAAAAATAGTCTGCCTAATTCAGAAAGAATAGGCGGTCAAGACAGAGATGAAACTAATGCCAAGATTATAGAAAAATTCTATCCAGCAAAAAATTTAAAAAATGTATATGTGGCTAGAAACGGCATGAGAAATCAAGAAGACTTAATAGATGCACTAGTGGTAGGAGTACTGGCTAACAAAAACTCATCTCCAATTGTAATATCTGGTGATAAGTTGAATTCTAAACAAAAAGATATATTAAAAGGTAAAAAATTTGATAGTATAACTCAAGTTGGAGGTATAGTAAATAGTTCTGTTATTTCTGAATTGAAGAAATATCAAGAAGATAGTAATGGAAGTTCTAGTAATAATAGTAAGGAACAAAATAGAACTATTGAGGCAAAAAATATTTTAGAATTGAAAAATGCTATTACAAATAGTAAAAATAATGATACTATAAACTTTAATGCCTCTTCAAGTATAACATCAGATTTTATAATGTCTACAACAAAAAGTATAACTATAAATATGAAGGGTACATATAATTGTACTGTTACTATAGATATACCTAATGGCGATGTAAATAATAATGGAACAATAGATAAGGTGGTTATTGAAGATATAAAATATAGCACTTTTAATAATAGTGGAACTATAAAATCTTTGATAGTAAAAGATAATAATGGTTCTAGAATTGTAAACAAAAGTCAAGGAAAGATAGAGAATATTGAAATTATTAATGCAGTTAAGAATTTACAAATAAAAAATGATGGTAAGATTAATAAAGTAACTTCTAATGCTGAAAATGTTAAGATACAAAATAATGGTACTATTGATACTGTGGATGGAAGTCATAAGCCGACTATAGACGGAACAGCTCCTGATGATACAGGGCAACGTGAAATAAAAATTAATTCTATCCAAATCGTAAACTCAGAAAAAATAAAATTAGAAATGCCAAATATAGATTCTATTAAGTTTAGTATTACAGGAAATGGATACGATGGTAATGTTGATTCAATTATAAGTGGAAATTCGTATACTTTGGTATTGAGTAAACCTTTAGTTGAAAATTTAAAATATACTCTTAATATTAGTGCACCAAATTATAAAGATTTGTCTAGAGAGATATGTTTAAGTATTGTAGAAGCTCCTAAAAGTGAAGTATCAAGTATAGCAGCAAAATATAATTATTATAATAAAGATAATATATATGTAGAAGCAAAATTCCCTAGAATTGTTAAATTATATAAAAAAGGCACTAATCAAGAGTCAGATGTATGGCATCTATTTGGTAACTTTAAAGTTTATAAAAAAGAAAATGAAAAGCTTGTGTTGCAAAAAGACCTTATAGGAAGTAGCTATCATCATGGCACTAAGTATTATTTTAGGATTAAAGATAAAGCTATAGAAGATTTTGGAACCTATTTTATAAGGTTTGAAAATGTGGATATAAAAGATTTATCAGGTAAAGATTTTAAAGATGAAATTATATTTAAGATAGGTCCTAATAAAGCGTCAGTATCAACTATGGAAGAACTAGAAAATGCATTATCCATTGGGACTCGAGAAGTAACTTTAAAAAATAGTATCAATGTTACAAAAGATTTAACTATTGGAGAAGGTACAAATTTGATAATACCAAAAGATATGATACTTGGAATAGATGATATAAATTTGAATCTTAATGGTAAAATAACTGGGGAAGGAAAAGTTAGTAAAGAGGATAATGTTAAATTAAGCAAATTTGGTGTATTATATGAGCCTAAACTTAAACTTGATACTGTTGATAATAATTCTGCAATAGAAATAAAGAATGTTGCTAATACATCTATTGATAGCATTATTGTAGATAGATGGAAATTTCTTGAAAAAGATGAAAATGGAGTATATTCAACATCAAGTGGATACCATGGTCCTGACGGGATTGAAGTTAAAGAAATTGAGAATACTGATTTAGTTACAAAAGTTAAAATTACTTCTAAAGAAATTATTGAAAATTGTAGTGTAACTGTAATTTGTGGTTCTTATGCTGATTATATACTTAATGGGATTGTTTTAGAAAAAGGTCCAACTATAAATGCTGATAAGAGTAAGTTAATAGATAAGATAAAGGAATGTAATCTTTTACATGACAAATCTGAAGAAGGTACTGAAACTGGTCAGTATCCACAAGGGTCAAAGAGTGTCTATAAAAGTAAAATTAATGAAGCTCAAAAAATGGTAGATAATAAGGAAAATAATATTCCTCAAAGTAAAATAAATCAAGAAATAGAGGAACTTGATGTTGCAATAAATGATTTTAAGAGTTTAGTAGTTCCTGAAAAAGCTATAAATGAGCAAGAATTAAATAATAAATTAAAATTACATAATACTTTACTTATATCGGAAGATATAAATGTTAAATCATATGATGAATTGAATATTAAAGAAGGGCAGACTTTAATTATAGCGTCAGGAAAAACATTAACAATTAAAAATTTAGAAGTTAATGGAAGGATAAAAGTAGAACAAGGGGGAAATGTCATAGTTGAAAAAACTAAAATAGGTGATAGTGGTGTTATTGATAAGCCTGAAATTGAGCAAATTAAAATTAATGGTGTATCAGGAATTGCAATTAAGAATTCTGGTAAATTTGGTATTAATACCATAACTATAGATGACAAAGCTTATTTTCGTATAGGAAGTTCTGGAATAGTATCCAGGAGCACTCCTCCCCAAGGTTATAATTTAAATATGAATTTAATAAACGAATCAGAGGTGCCAGAAGATTCTTTAGTTAAGAATAGTAATTATAATTCAACTCCTATCTTGTATATAACTGTAACTACACCTAATGCAGGAAAAGAGAAATTTAAGGTGAGAGTATCCGATATTTATGGAAATAAAAGTGATGAGATACTAGACATTCCTTTAGTATTAAAAGTATCTAAAGAACAATTAGAAAGCCAAGTAAATTATGCTAGATATATCCTAAATGTACTGGGTCCAGACAATGTAAATGCTACTCCTGAATCTAAAGAAACATATGAAAAGGTAATAGATAAAATAGATTCAATATTGAAAAAAGAGAACATAACTCAGGAAGAGTTAAACAATGCTAGTATAGAATTAAAAACGGCTACAGATAATTTTAAAAATCAACAAGTTAGCAAGATTAAAAAATAAAATTTGAATTAAAAGTGCTATCTTAAAATAGAAAGTAAATTTTTATATTAGATAGCACTTATTTATGTGAGGGATGAAATTGAATAAAGATAAATATATAACCAAAATTATAGGTGTAATACCATTATTATTGATATTAGGGATAATGCCATTGATTTCATATGGGAAAATTGATATTTTAAGTGAAAATATATTCTTAAATTGGAATGGAAAAAATGCTGAAATAGATCTTTTTGCATACTATAAGTTTATATTCACTATTATTATGACAATAATGTCTATATTAATGTTATTTATTAAAAAACAAAAACTTGTAAAAGACATACCAATATATAAATTTATTTTAATTTATATAATTTGTATAATAATTTCAGTTATATTATCAGAGTATAAAGATATGGCGATTAATGGGTTTGTTTTTAGATACGAAGGCATGATAGCATTAATTGTGTACTTATTACTATTATTTATGAGTATTAATATGTTTGATAATAAAGATAAAATAAAAAGTATATTTATAGTATTGATTACATCTTCACTAGTGATATCAATAATAGCTGTATTTCAATATTACAATCATGATATATTTCAAAATTTCAATATACAGAAAAGTTTAATACCTAAAGAACATCAATATTTAGCTGGCAAAATAGTATTTTCAAATGCTGATAATGCTAAGGTGTATTCAACATTGAGTAATTCAAACTATTTAGGCAGTTACTTTGCGCTTATACTTCCAATAATGATAACAATATCAATTTTATCAAAAAAATATAGAAAAATATTTATACCTATATCAGTATTAAATTTATTTGTACTGGTGGCATCAGATTCAGCTGCTGGATTCATTTCAGTAGTGGCTACATTTTTAATTTTAATTCTAATATTAAGAAAAAAAATAATGGAAGAATATAAAAAAGGCTTTTTAGTGCTTTCTTGTTTGATTGTAGTTTTAGGAGTTTTTGATTTTTTATCCAAAGGATTAATCTATACTAAGACAAGCAGTGCCTTAAATGAATTTATCTATGAAGTAAATGTTGGAAAAGAAAAATCGAAACTTGAAGATATAAAACTTAAAGACAATTTAGCAGAAATAAATTTCAAAGGTAAGGTTTTAAATATAGAATCAAACAATCAGCAGTTATTTTTTAGAGATGAGAATAATAATCTGCTAAGTCTTAAATTTGATAATCAGTTAAAGTCATGGGAATTTCTAGAAAATGAGTATAAAGATACAATTATTGAGTTTGTACGATTAAAAGAAAGTGGTAAAAATATAATAAAAGTCGATGTAGATGAAGATATACATATAAGATTAACAACTGAAAATGATGTATTTAAATATATAACTCATGGTGGTAGAATAATTGAACCTAAAGAAGTAAAATATTGGTGGGGAGATGGAAAAGAAGAGCTTCTTACATCAAGAATATACATATGGTCAAGAGCTTTACCTATTATTTTAGAAAAACCTTTATTTGGATATGGGCCAGATACATTTGTAGCAGTATTTCCACAATATGATTATGTAGGTTTGTATAAAGCATACGATACTACTAACATGATTGTGGATAAGCCACACAATATGTATATTCAGATTGCCCAAGGTACAGGTATTATATCGTTGTTTGCATTTTTAGGGATAACAACTTTATACATAGGAAAAAGCTTTAAAATATATACAAAATCTAGAAATAATGATTTTTATCATATAATTGGATGTGCAATATTGATGGGGATTATTGGTTTCCTGATTTCTGGATTTTTTAATGATAGTGTTGTATTTATTTCACCTATATTCTATATTCTTATGGGTATTGGTGTAAGGATAAATTATATCATAGAAAGCAATATTGATAAAGAAATTCAGTAAACTATGCAAATATAGGGTATCCTTTAATAAATTAGGTCATTTTATCAACTTGTAAAGGGGTATGATTAGCTTGAAAATTATATATTTTATAATACCTTGCTATAATGAGGAAGATGTTTTAAAAGAAACATCAAATAGACTAGAAATCAAAATCAATTCATTAATAAATGATAAGATAATTAGTGAAAAAAGTAAGATTGTATTTATAGATGATGGGAGTAAAGATAATACATGGTGTATTATAGAAGAATTAAGTAAAAATAAATCTGTTTTTTGTGGTATTAAACTTTCTTGTAACAGGGGTCATCAGAATGCTATATTAGCAGGTTTACTGCAAACAAAAGAATTTTGTGATGCTACAATTTCTATAGATGCAGATTTGCAAGATGATATAGATATATTAGATGAATTTATACAAAAATTTTATGATGGTTGTGATATTATATATGGAGTGCGTAAAAGCAGAAAAAAGGATACTTTATTTAAGAGGAATTCGGCTAAATTGTTTTATAAATTAATGAGTTTATTAGGTTCAAATATAGTGTATAATCATGCGGATTATAGGCTTTTAAGCAAACGTACTATAGAATCACTTTCACAATTTAGAGAGGTAAATTTGTTCTTAAGAGGAATAATTCCTCTTATAGGATATAAATCCAGCTTTGTTTTTTATGAAAGAAAAGAAAGACTTGCTGGTGAGTCAAAATATACAATAAAAAAGATGTTGTCATTTGCATTTGAAGGTATAACTTCTTTTAGTATAAAGCCATTAAGAATGATAATGTCAACTGGTATTTTGATTTTTTTAGCTAGTTTAATAATATTAGTGTATTTACTTGTGCAGTATTTCCTAAAAAAACATGTTGATATGTGGATAATTATTGTATTTTCAATATGGGCTATTGGAGGATTTCAAGTGTTTTGTATAGGTTTAGTTGGAGAATACATTGGTAAAATATATATGGAAACTAAGAATAGACCAAGATTTATAATAGATAAATTTATAAATAACAAATAGTTTTGCCGAAGATATTAAGGAGATATGATGAGTAAATTAAACTTTAAGGAAATACTATTATTTTTATTTACATCAATATTTATTTTTAGTTTCATATGTATAATAAAAATTATATTGTTTGATAATGTAAATTTATTTTATAACATGAATCCATTTATAATTATTATTGGAATATTAGTATTATTATTTTTATTATATACTTTAAATAAATTTTTTAATAATTTAGAAGATAAAAAATTAAAAAAAATAAGAAGAAATTGTTTTATAGGGATTTTAGTTTTACAGATTATTTTTGCTGTCTTTCTTCATGTTAATCCTACTTGGGATTTTAGAAGTGTAAATCAATCTGCAATAGAACTTGCTCTATATAATAAGCCATTAGGAGAATATTTTTATGTATCATATCCCAATAATATCGCAATAACATTATTATTATCATGTATGTATAAATTTATAGGTATGTATACAGATAATATACATACTTTTTATACTTTTGGAACTTTACTAAACATATTTATGATAAATATATCAATACTAATATTATCTAAGTTTATAAAGAAAGTGTTTGGGATATGTAAAGAAACACTATTTAGTGTATTTGCCTTGTTGATAACTCCTTTTTATGCTTATTCGCAAATTGTATATACTGATACAATTACAATGTTTTTTCCAATTACAATGTTTTTATTCTTATATAACTATATAAATAGTAAAAGTAAGGTAAGGTTTAGATATTTAATTTATATTGGCATATTAGCATGTGTAGGGACTGCATTGAAAACAAATGTTATAATATCTTTAATAGCCATAGTGATATATTTGTTTTTTTTAAATAAAATTAAACCTTCAATAAAGTGTATATCACTAATAATAATTCCTTTTATAATAGGGACGATGTTTTTTCAATATATGGTAACTTACTTTATACCTGTGACATATAAAGAAGCTGGATTACCATACACACATTGGATGATGATGGGACTAGAAAAACCATATGGGAGTTTTTCTCATGAAGATGTTCAATTTTCATTAAAGCAACGTTCTTTAAACGGAAAAGAAGGCACTAAGAAAGCTAATATTAAAATTATAAAACAAAGATTAAAAAGCTATGGAGTGGAAGGATATCTTAGATTTTTAAAGAATAAAATATCTTTTACATGGGGTGATGGAACATACTATTCTTTGAGCAAGCTTAGTAGAGAAGCTGTATTTAAAGGGAGTATTTTTTATGAACATGTTGTAGGAAAAAAGAATGGTGTATTTGTGAGTGTAAGTCAGTTTTCACATATACTTATTTTAATTATGATTGTCGTATCAAGTATAAGATTTTATAAATATCCAAAAGAATTTACAAGTTCCCTTAACATATGCATATTTGGAGTATTTTTGTTTTTAATCATCTGGGAGACTAGGTCTAGATATTTATTGTGTTATCTACCTATTTTAATATTAAGTGCGTTTTTTGGATTAGATTATATTTTAGAAGTGTTAGAAAAATCAGCAAATAAAATTAAAAGTTACTTTAATGGATTGCTTAAAAATTAATAAATTAAATATTAATAAAAAATTGCTATATAACGTGCTCGTTATTATCAAGTTGTATAGCAATTTTTAGATATAAAAGAAGTCTATTCATATATTCGAAAAATTTATTTATAATTCTATTTAAATACTTTATAACGTTACACTAAAAATGAATTTTTAAATCTTAAAATGTTCTTTTTGAGATAAATTTATTTCAGTGTCACAATTTCCACAACAGTAAGATGTTGAGACATATTTAAATTCTTCACTATTCTCATCAAAGTCCATTTTTTTCTTTGCAATGATTCCTACTTTAGTTAAATTAGAGCCACAATTATTACAATTTTGAATTTTACATAGGTTATATAATTTGTCAGGTGTAATACCTTCTAAGAATCTATCACAATTGTAGCATCTGATAGAGGAAACTTCATTAGATATTTCAATAGGTTCAGATTCTTGAGAAGAAAATTTATAAGTTATGTCATTTGATACTTTATAACCTGTATCAAATATATTAGAATTACAGCTTGGACACAAGTACTTTGGAATATATACATCTTTTTTTTCAAAAGTATCACCACTAGTATTGTAATTCAAGTCATCTGAAGTAGAACTTTCATCTAGAGTGTTATCTTTATTTAAGCTTAGAAGATAATTATAAATTTTTTTATCTTCATTCTGTTTTGCCGTATCTAAAAAATGGCTCATTATATTAGGGTATTCTTTATTTTTTGATGGCATGTTTAAATCTATATAATTGTTTTCAATAGCAAAGGATAATATATTGAAATAGTTATATTTAACTGCAAAAAATAATAACATTTCATCAAATACTTTATCTATTATTTTGTCAGAAATGCTTATCCAAAAATCTGGTGATTCTAAATAAACTTTCTTACTAAGTTCATCTAACTCTTCATCTATATTATTTAAATTATTTTCATTGACCTTCATATCATCACTTCCTTATTGTTTTTTATATAAAATAAAATCTCATATAAAAATATATCATATTATAATTTACAAGTATAGACTAAATATAGCTGTTTTTAAGTAAAGTTTTATAAATAACCATTAAAGTATAGAGCTACAATATAGAGCTTACTTACAAATTAAATGTAAACTTATATAATTGTATAGGTTGACAAAAAAACATCTTTATTTTATACTAAAACAAAGCTTTAATAGAGACTTTGTATATGTACATATAAACTAAATTGAATAAGATGTATGAAGGGAATTATAAAAATGAAAAGAACTAAAGTAAATATTCAAGATTTAACTAAAATGTCAATATGTGTAGCATTATTGTGTATATCATCTTACATATATATACCATTACCATTTACTCCAGCGGGAGTAACAGCACAGACAATAATGATAAATTTAATAGCTTTGATTTTAACACCAAGACAAGCATTTAGTACAGTTGGTGTGTATATAATGATAGGTTTAATTGGAATACCAGTATTTGGTGGAGGTACATCTGGGATTGGAAAATTGTTAAGCCCAACAGGTGGTTTTTATTTTGGATTTTTGTTTGCAGCACTAATTATTAGTTTATTAAAAGGACGAAATAATGATATTAAAAGATATATACTAATAACAATTTTTATTGGCATGCCTATTATATATTTTATGGGAACAGTATTTATGTGTTATTTTAATCAAATGACAGTAGAAGCAGCACTTTTTGCAGCTGTAGTTCCATTTTTAATTGGAGATACAATAAAATCAGTTATTGCATCTTTTTTAGGTACTAAACTGAATAATGTACTAAGAAGAAATATATGATAAAGGAAGGATGTAATCTATGGATGAGGTTTTTATATTAGGAGGACTTAGAAGTCATATAGGTCTAAAAAATGGAATTTTTCAATTTGTTCAACCTGAATTACAAAGAAAGATTTATTAATTAAAATGAGAGAGAACTTAATAAAAAATGAAATACCAAGAAAAGTTATCTTTTTAAGCTCATTTCCATATACCTCTTCTGAAAAAATAGATAGATTAGCATTATTAAAAATGTTATAAGTATAATATTTAGTAATTTTAGTGAACCAATGTATTGATAAAAACATATTGTATATAGTAAAGGAGGCTTACAATATGTCAAATCAATACGATATAACTGTTATCGGGGGAGACCTGCGACAAGTGTACATGGTAAAAAAACTAATTAATAAAGGATATTCTGTAGTTACTTATGGAATATCAAATGAAATTGTAAATGGAATCGTTGGAAAAGCAACTTCACTAGCTGAAGCACTATCCAAAAGTTCCATTATTTTATGTCCAATTCCATTTACAAAGAATCAAGTTAACATTGAAAATACTGGTGGTTGTCTGGATGCTACTATTGATAACTTGCTAATTAATTTATCTCCTAATCAAATATTATTTGGAGGAAACATATCAACTAAGGTTTGTAAATTTTGCGAGCAACACTCTATTCAGATTTATGATTTTATGAAAATGAATGATGTTGCTATTTTAAATGCAGTTGCTACAGCTGAAGGAGCTATAGCAGAAGCTATTAAAAGAAGTATAATAAATATACATCAAAGTAATTGCTTAGTATTAGGTTTTGGAAGGTGTGCACAGATACTTGCCAAAAAATTATACTCTTTAGATGCAAAAGTATGTGTTGGTGCAAGAAATAATGGTGCAAGAAGTACGGCTAATGCATTTGGATACTCTAGTATTTCCTTGAATAAACTTGATGAGAAACTTTTACAGTTTGATTATATTTTTAATACCATACCAGAATGTATTTTAACAAAAGAAAGACTGGAAAAAGTATCACAAGAAGTAGTGATTATCGATATAGCTTCTTCTCCTGGTGGGGTGGATTATTCTGTTACGAAAGATATAGGTATTAATGCGACTCTTTGTCCTGGGCTTCCTGGTAAATACTCACCAAAAACATCTGGTGAAATTCTTGTTAACGCTATAGAAAATATTATAAATGAAAGAAGGGATTAGAAATGAGACTTAAAGGACTTACAATTGGAGTAGGATTTACTGGTTCGTTTTGCACTTATGATAAAATATTTATAGAGTTAGAGAATTTGGTTAAAGAAGGAGCAAATGTACACACTATATTTTCAGATGTATCACAAAATATCGATTGTAGATTTGGAAATTCTGAAGAGTTTATGAAAAAAGCATATGAACTTACAGGAAATAAACCTATAGTTACGATTGAAGAGGCAGAGCCATTTGGACCTAAAGGAATTGCTGATATTATAATAATAGCTCCTTGTACTGGAAATACTGCTGCAAAATTAGCGAATGGTATTACAGATTCACCAGTATTAATGGCAGCAAAAGGTCATCTTCGTAATGATAAACCACTGGTAATATCAATATCAACTAATGATGCTCTAAGTTTTAATTTTAAAAATATTGGTATTCTCCTTAATTCTAAAAACATATATTTTGTACCTTTTGGTCAAGATAACTGTAAAGCAAAGCCTAATTCTATGATTGCACATACTGAATTAATAGTTCCAACTATAGAACTTGCTCTAGAAAATAAGCAATTACAACCTGTTATAAATAGCCCACATCAATAGATTAGTAATGTGATATATGTATGTAATATTAACAAAGTCCAGCAATATTATTTGCTGGACTTTAATCTATAATATATCAAAATTATTTACTTAATCTAATTTATAAATTGGAATTTATATTACTTTGCTTCTTTAAGTATTAAGTTCACTGTACTTGATACAAAACAAGCAGACATACTCAAGATAAATACTGATATTCCTCTAATAAATAAATTATCTACATAATAAGTTACTACTGCAATACCTCCAATAGCTGAAATTGTACTTATAATTAAATATAAAATACTGATTACTTTTGATTTTTTCATACGGATTTTTCCTATGAACTTTAAGTTTATTTATACTGTATTAGCTATATATTATTTCGTATTATATAAGAATTGTGAATGCATATGTTTAATTATACTATATTAAAAAAATTATCAGTATATATTTTTATTTATAAGAAAAATGCAAAATATTTATGTTAAAATAATAACGTTATCATTAAGTTTTGAGATTAATTTTTCTATAATCTGCATAAAAAATAAAGTAATATACAATGAAAGTAAAGATTCATAAAGTAGGGTATTGGCGAGATAAGCAAGTTTATATTAAATAAAAATAAAATGTTAAAAAAATAACTTGAAAATAGGAAAATAAGATGTTATACTGTTAATAAATTAACATATAAATGGAAATACTATTCTAGGAGGTTGCTAAAATGGACAATAAAGAACAGGATATAATAGAGAATATAAAGGGAGATGAAGTTATGTCAATTAGTGTAGATGTTGTAAATAATGTTGAAACTTTAGTTAAAAAATTAGCAAAAATTAGAGAGGCACAAAAAATATTTGCCACATATACTCAAGAGCAAGTAGATAAGATTTTTTTAGCAGCATCTTTAGCAGCTAACAAGCAAAGAGTTCCTCTAGCTATAATGGCACAAAAAGAAACTGGTATGGGAATTGCTGAAGATAAAGTCATAAAGAATCATTATGCTTCAGAGTATATATATAATGCATATAAAGAAACTAAAACTTGTGGTGTAATAGAGAAAGACGATGCATTTGGTATGACTAAAATTGCTGAACCAATAGGTGTTATTGCAGCTGTTGTACCTACAACTAATCCAACTTCTACTGCTATATTTAAAGCACTCTTGGCACTTAAAACTAGAAATGGAATAATTTTCTCTCCACATCCAAGAGCAAAGAATTCTACTATAGAAGCTGCAAAAGTAGTTCTTGAGGCTGCTGTTTTAGCTGGAGCTCCTGAAGGTATAATAGGATGGATAGATGAGCCATCTTTAGAATTAACTACAACTGTTATGAAAGAAGTGGATTTAACTCTTGCTACAGGGGGACCTGGAATGGTTAAATCAGCATATTCATCTGGAAAACCAGCTATTGGAGTTGGTGCAGGTAATACGCCAGCAATAATTGATGATAGTGCAGATATAAAAACTGCTGTAAACTCAATTCTTGTATCTAAGACTTTTGATAATGGTATGATATGTGCTTCTGAACAATCAGTTATAGTATTAGAAAATGTATATAATGAAGTTAAAAAAGAATTTAAAGAGCGTGGAGCTTATTTATTAGATAAAGATGAAACAGAAAAAATAAGAAATATAATTTTAGTAAATGGTGGATTAAATTCTAAAATAGTTGGACAAACAGCTTGTACAATAGCAAAACTTGCAGGTTTTGAAGTTCCAGTAGATGCTAAAGTTTTAATAGGTGAAGTAGAATCAGTTGAATTAGAAGAGGCTTTTGCTCACGAGAAACTTTCACCAGTACTTGCAATGTACAGAGCAAATGATTTTGATGATGCAGTTAGAAAAGCAGAAAAGTTAGTTGAAGATGGGGGATTTGGGCATACATCTTCATTATATATTGATGATGTAAATCAAAGAGAAAAACTTGCTAAATTTACTTCAGCTATGAAAACTTGCAGAATTTTAATTAATACTCCTTCTTCTCAAGGCGGTATAGGTGATTTATATAATTTTAAACTAGCTCCTTCTCTTACTTTAGGATGTGGGTCTTGGGGTGGAAATTCAGTATCTGAAAATGTAGGAGTTAAGCATTTACTTAATATTAAGACAGTAGCTGAGAGGAGAGAAAATATGCTTTGGTTTAGAGCACCAGAAAAAGTTTATTTCAAAAAGGGTTGTTTAGGAGTAGCATTAAAAGAACTTAAGGATGTAATGAATAAAAAGAGAGCTTTTATTGTAACAGATACATTCCTTTACAATAATGGGTATACTAAAGCAGTTACTGACTTATTAGATGAAATGAATATTAAACATACTACATTCTTTAAAGTAGAGCCAGACCCAACTTTGGAATGTGCCAAGATAGGTGCTAAAGCTATGAGAGAATTTAATCCAGATGTAATAATATCTATAGGTGGAGGAAGTGCAATGGATGCAGGAAAGATAATGTGGACATTGTATGAGCATCCAGATGTAGATTTCCAAGACTTAGCTATGAGATTTATGGATATAAGAAAAAGGGTGTATACATTCCCTAAAATGGGTGAAAAAGCTAATTTTGTAGCAATACCAACATCAGCAGGTACTGGTTCAGAAGTAACACCATTTGCTGTTATAACTGACCAAGATACAGGTGTAAAATATCCATTAGCTGATTATGAACTGATGCCAAATATGGCCATAGTTGATTCTGATATGATGATGAATATGCCAAAAAGCTTAACTTCTGCTTCTGGTATAGATGCTTTAACTCATGCATTAGAAGCATATGTATCTATGCTTGCAACTGATTATACAAATGGTATAGCACTACAAGCTATTAAGAGTATATTTGAGTATCTTCCACGTGCATATGATAATGGAGCAAAAGACCCAGAAGCTAGAGAAAAAATGGCAAATGCTTCTACAATGGCAGGTATGGCTTTTGCAAATGCATTTTTGGGTGTTTGTCATTCTATGGCTCATAAATTAGGTGCTTTCCACCATGTACCACATGGTGTTGCAAATGCTCTTTTGATAACAGAGGTTATGAAATTTAATTCTTCAGATGCACCAAAGAAAATGGGAGCATTCTCTCAATATAAATATCCAGAAGCATTAAAGAGATATGCTGAAATAGCTTCATTCTTAGGGTTAAAAGGAAACTCTGATGAAGAGAAGTTCCAAAGTTTATTGGTAGCCATTGAAGATTTAAAACAAAAAGTGGGTATTCCTAAAACTATAAAAGACTTTGGTGTTGAAGAATCTAAGTTTATGGACTCAATAGATGAAATGGTAATTCAGGCATTTGATGACCAATGTACAGGAGCAAATCCAAGATATCCTCTTATGAATGAAATAAAAGACATGTATTTGAATTCATATTATGGAAGATAAATTTACTATAAAATGAATAAATTAAGAAACCTTATGCATAAAAATTAATTTTATGTATAAGGTTTTTTTAATTGGAAAAAGGAATAGTTTTTATTCTTTAATTTAAAAGTCAATTAGATAGTGTTATTATAATAATTAAAGAATGTTTTACGCTAAATAATTAGTGTTTTTTGAATTTTAGCTATGTATTGTCTATGTATAAATTAAAAATAATTGTATTTTACAAAAATTATATTAAAAATAAATTATTTTCCTAATAAACATGTTATTAACAAAATAATAGTACTATAATGTATAGATGATAAAAACTTTAATAAAATTTAGTGTATGGGAGTTGTTTAAGTATGATAGATGTAAGTATTGATGAAAAACTTAAGGAAAGATGGCCTAATGCTAAGTTGGGTTGTATTCAAGCAAAAGTAGCAGTAAATAAAAGCTCAGAAAAATTAATTGATGAGATAAATGAGTTTTGTGATATTCTAAATCAAAGTTTAAAAGTTGAAGATATTACAAAACTAGATAAAATCAAAGATGCAAGAAATGCTTATAAAGAACTTGGCAAAAATCCAAGTAGATATAGAACATCTTCAGAAGCATTGGTTAGAAGAATTATTCAAGGTAAGGGTCTTTACACAATAAATAATATAGTAGAAATAAATAATCTAATATCAATAAAATCATTATATCCAGTAGGTACATATAATGTAAGTAAATTACATTCACCAGTATGTTTTACTGTAGGAGATGAAGGAGAGCAGTATAAGGGTATTGGGAAAGAATTAATAAATATAGAAAATCTTCCTATATTGTCTGATTCAGTGGGTAAATTTGGGAGTCCAACTAGTGATTCTGAGAGAGCAATGATAACAGAAGATGCAAATGAAATATTAATTTGTATATTTTCTTTTAGTCAAGAGTCTGATATTGAAGAATATTTTGAATATGCTAAGGAATTGCTTAGAGAATATGCAGGTGGAAAAGATATAGAAACTAAAATAATTAAATAGAATGTATATAACAACGTTATGTTAAGCTAAAATACAATGTTAAAAAAATAAGTTAATAAAAAGAAACTAACGAAAAATTAGTTTCTTTTTTGAAAAGAATAGTTTAGTGTTACAAAAATAGATAGATACACCCACGATTATTAAAAGTATGGTAATATATTAATATAGTAGAGATTGTATTTAAGGGATTTTGAAAGGAGTGATTTACAATAATTATTTTGTCTAAAAGACAAAATAGTTTTATGAAAATAACTATATATTTAAAAATATAAATAATAATACAGTAATTTGGGTATATGAAATAAGAAGGCATACATGGTTTTGTTTAAAAACAAATAAAGTACGTAGGTAATTATAATGTAAGGAAGGATTTAATTATGATTGATGGAAAAGAGGTAAAACAAGAAAGTGGACAAAAAAATCTAAAAGTTAAGATAGCTATAGCAGTAGGTGTTTTGGTTGTAGCTTATATAGGAATGGCAATCTTTTTTAGAAATCATTTTTACTTTGGAACGACTATTAATGGCGTAAAGGTCTCAGGAAAAACAGTTGAGCAAGTAAATGATTTGTTAGCATCTAGTACTAGTTCCTATACTTTAAATTTAGAGGAAAGAAACAATAAAAAAGAACAAATAAAAGCAGAAGATATAGATTTAAAGTTTATACCAGATGATAAAGTCCAAAAGATAAAAGATAGTCAGAGTGCTTTTGGATGGATTGGTGGAATCTTTAAGTCTAAAGAGTATAATAATATGATAACTCTTTCATATAATAAAGATTTACTAGAAAAAAGATTTAATGCTCTATCTTGCTTTGATAGTAAAAATATTGTAGAACCTAAGAGTGCTTATCCTAAGTATGATAGCATTAAAAACGCTTATGTCATAGTACCAGAGGTACTTGGAAACAAAGTGAAAAAAGATGATTTTTATAAGTTAGTACAAAACTCAATTAATTCTGGTAATACTTCTATTTCTTTAGATGAAAGTAAAGTGTATGAAGCACCAAACAATACAAAGGATTCAGAAAAGTTAAAAGAAGCTATAAAGACACTAGATAAGTATGTAGGTGTAGTTGTTACGTATGATTTTAGTGACCGTAAGGAAACTTTAGATGGTGTTTACATTAATGAATGGTTAAAAGTAGACTCAGAAAAGAATTATGAGATAAGCTTTGATAATGATGCAATGGTTGAATATGTAAGAGGGCTAAGTAAAAAATACAGTACTTTTGGAGATTCAAGACCATTTAAAACTGCGACAGGTAGAGATATTACAATTTCAGGTGGAATTTATGGTTGGTTGATAGACAAAAATAAAGAAGCTAAAGCATTGGTTGATATTGTAAAAGCTGGTAAAAATGTTACAAGAGAACCTATTTACATACAAAAAGCTGTATCTCGTAATAGAGATGATATTGGAAATACATATGTAGAGATTAGTCTTTCTAACCAACATATGTGGTTCTTTAAAAATGGAGAAATGCTTGTATCAACAGACGTTGTAACAGGTGATTTAGCTAGAGGATTTGCTACGCCATCAGGTATATACCCTCTTAATTATAAAGCTAGAAATGTTTCATTAACTGGTCAAGGTTACAGCTCACCTGTAAGTTATTGGCTTCCATTTAATGGAAATATAGGAATTCATGATGCTACTTGGAGAAATTCTTTTGGTGGAGGTATATATAGGTCTTCAGGTTCGCATGGATGTGTAAATACACCTTTTTCTAAAGCAAAGAAGATATATGAAAACATAGAACCAGGTACACCAGTTATTTTATACTAGTAAATCTACTGCAACCGTTAAGTGAAGTCATCTTAGTTTATTTAGGATGGCTTCCTTTTTATATAAAGATTATTTAAGAGGAGAAATATATAATGAATGAAAAATTAACTAAGATTTTAGAAGAAGCTAAGAATGATGATAAGTTTAGAAAAGAACTTATAAAACCAATAGAACAACGTGATGTTATGGGTTTATATTGTAAGTCTGTTACATCTAGAGGTTATTATATAAAAAAATTAGATTAAAAATAAGGTGACAAAAATCGATACAGATTGATGATTTATAAAAGTTAGATGAAATAGTGAGAGATATTTCTAAAAATTCAAAAAAAACAATAAGTTTCAAGGTTTTGAGGTTGAAAAAGAATATAAAAAACTTTTATATGTAATAAATAAAATTAAAATTTAAAAAAAATTAAAGTAAAAATTTAAAATGTCGACATAGCGTTAATTTTAAAACAAAATAACGCTATTGACAAACTATATCGCTTTAAATTATAATTATTGAAAATAATGGTATTTAAAAATCATACTCATGTCATAGTCTAAAAGTAAGTCGAAAAAGGATGTAAATCTAGGAAAGTACTATTCTAAAATATGTTTTATTAAGAAATAAACGTTGAAAAATATTAATTATTATATAAAAATGCTGTTTATACTTTAACAATGAGGTAGTAATCTAATTAGAATAAAAAATCTAATTGGTTATATACATAGTAAAAAGGTAAGAGAGGTGATTTGGATGGCTTTTGAAATAATAAAAAGCATTGTTGAGGCAGAGCAGACAGCAGACAGTATCAAAGTAAAAGCTGTTACTGATGCAGAGTCTATCAGAGCTGATGCTGTAAACAAATGTGAAAGCATATTTGCTGATGTAAAAAAACAAGCAAAGCTTATGGAAGAAACTCTTGTTGAGAAGGCAGTCACCGACAGTAGAGCAGAGGTTGATAAAATCTTAGCTGATGCCAGAAGTGAATGTCTGAAAATTGAAAAAACTGCTGAAGAAAGAAAAATCAAGGCGATTGAAGCGGTTATTGGAAAGGTAGTGAGATAATATGGCAATAGTTAATATGAACAAAATATCTATTGTTGGCTTAGAAGCTCAAAAAAGCCAGATTTTAAAGCTACTTATGAACCGTGGGTTTGTTCAGATTGATGATAGTACCTTTCTTACTGAGGAGGAGGAATTAAAAAATTATCTTGTAAAAGATAGTGAAGAATCTGAAGTTATAATGCTAGAGCAGAAGATGTCTCATGTAAATCAAGCAATTAATATTGTTTCTTCACTAGTGAAACAAAAGAAAGCCCTGTTTGCACCAAAAAGAGAGTTTAACAGAATTGATAATGAAAAAGAAGAGCAAATTTATGCTGAAGCTTTGGAGTTAAACAATCTACATAAGGAGATAGGTACAATAAGGTCTAACATAAACCTACTTAACAACAATAAAAGTATGTTAGAACCATGGGTAAACTTTGATATTCCTCTTGAAAATATGGAAACTAAGTATACAAAAACTATACTTGGAACTGTACCTATAAGTGTAAATATTGATGCTTTAAGAGTAAAATTAGAAGATGAAATACCAGAAAGTGTTCTTGGGATTATCAATTCCGACAAGTTAATGAGCTATGTTTATTTAATTACTTTAAAAGAAACTTTTGATGACGTTTTAGAAGTTTTAAAAGAATTTAATTTTTCAGTAGTTTCATTACCAAATGAAGAAGGTACACCATTACAAGCTATCAATAAATATAATGAAATGGTAATTACACAGGAAAACGTTTCTAAAAGCAAGGAAGAAGAAATTAAAAGACATGCAGATAGTATACACATGCTTGAGAATCTATATGATTTTTACACTATAGAAAGAGACCAGAAAAAGATTATAGAGAGGCTTGTAAAAACAAAAACAACATTCTGTCTTAATGGTTGGTTACCAAGCAAAAAGGCAGACGAGCTAATTAAAGAAATTACAGAAAAATTTGATTGTTGTGTTCAGACCGAGGAAGGAAGTAAAGAAGAAGGCTTCCCAATTCTGCTTGAAAACAATAAACTTGTAACACCTTTTGAAAGTGTAACGAACATGTACAGCTGTCCAAGCACAAAGGATATTGACCCAAATGCAATTATGACTTTCTTTTATGTTGTATTCTTTGGAATGATGCTAAGTGATGCTGCATATGGGATAATAATTGCACTAATATGTGGATTTGTTGTATACAAAGCCAAGATGCAAAAAGGTGAAGGAAATTTAATTAAACTTATTGGTATGTGTGGAGTTTCAACTACTATATGGGGTCTTATATTCGGGGGTATTTTGGGGGATTTAATTCCTATAAAAGCATTAATCAATCCTTTAGAGGATGTTATGGTACTTATGGGAATGTCGTTACTGTTCGGTATTATCCATATATATGTAGGTCTGGGAATAAAAGCATATACATTAATAAGGGATGGAAAGGTAATAGATGCAATTTTTGACATAGGTTTTTGGTATTTATGTATAACAGGTGTATGTCTACTTATAATACCTTTTGTTGCAGGGGATATAGGTGTATTTTCTGAAGTAGGAAAATATTTAGCAATTATAGGTGCTATAGGTCTTGTACTTACTCAAGGAAGAAGCTTTAAAGGCGTTCCTGTTAAGCTTTTCAAAGGGTTTTCAAGTCTTTATGGTATAACAAGCTATTTTGCTGATATATTATCTTATACAAGAATTATGGCACTTTGTTTAACAACAGGAGTTATAGGGCAGGTTATCAATCTTTTAGGGGCTATAGCTGGTCCAATCTTTGCAGTTGTAATTGGTGTTGTGGGACACACAATAAACCTTCTTATAAATGCACTAGGTGCATATGTTCATACAAGTAGATTACAGTATGTAGAATTTTTCAACAAGTTTTATGAAGGCGGAGGAGTTCCTTTTGTTCCGTTTAAGTATAAAACAAAATATACAAGCATTAATAAAAAGGAGATGTAAATATGGAATTTTTAAACGCGTTAGGAAATGGTCAATTTTTGGCAATATCAGGAGCTGCTATAGCAGCATTATTTGCAGGTATGGGTTCTGCTAAAGGTACTTCAATAGCAGGTCAAGCCGCAGCAGGTGTTGTAACAGAAGACCCTAGTAAATTTGGTCAACTTCTAGTTTTACAACTTCTTCCAGGTACACAAGGTCTATATGGATTTATCATAGCTTTCCTTATATTATCAAAAGCAGGAATTATTGGTGGAGATGTAATACCAACATCAGCTCAAGGTTTACAACTTCTTATGGCAGGACTTCCAATTGGTTTAGTTGGTTTAGTATCAGGTATAGCACAAGGTAAAGCAGCAGCAGCAGGGGTTGGAATAGTTGCAAAAAGACCTGAAGAACTTGGTAAAGCTATAACATTTGCAGCAATAGTTGAAACATATGCTCTTTTAGGACTACTTGTTTCTTTCTTAGCTTACAATGGAATTGCAGTTGGTTAATTATAGATTATAATTCATAAGTAAAAAAAATGAAAAGGAGGAAGCACTCCTATGGGTAATGAACAAAAAATGATTGACAGAATTATAGCTGATGCCAAACAAGAAGCACAAGAAATATTGGATAAAGCTAAAAGTGAGGCAGATTCAAAAATAAATTCAGCTAATGAAAAAGCTGAAAAGGAAATGGCTTCCTATACAAAGCTTGCAGAAGCAGAAGCAGAAAAAGCGGCTTCTAAGGAAATATCAGGAGCTTATATGGAGGCTAAAAAACAAATATTATCAAAAAAACAAGAGATTTTAGAAGAAGTAATCTTAGAAGCTAAAAACAAACTTTTAAATCTTAAAGATAATGAATATGAAGAGATTATACTAAATATGATTGAAAAATCAAATTGCACAGATGATTCAGAGATAGTATTATCTAAAAAAGATAAAAAAACATTAAAAGATGTGCTATCAAAAAAAGGCATTAAAGTGTCTGATGAAACCAGAGATATTACTGGAGGTTTCATAGTTAAAAAAGGTGACATTGAGTATAATTATTCATTTGAAGCCATAATTGCAGTAGAACATGAATATATTGAGCAAATTGCAGCAGAAATTTTGTTTAATTAAGGAGGGGTTAAAAAATGGCAGAAGAAAAAACTTATCCCTATGCCGTGGCACGAATAAGAGTGCTTGAAAAACAGCTTCTTAACAGACAAATGTTTATTCAAATGGCAGAAGCCAAAAGCCCTGAAGACTCTTTAAGAATTATAGCTGAGTCAGGTTATGCTGATACATCAAATAATGATATACATAATTTTGAGAATATTTTGACTCAAGAATTGTCAAAGACATATGAAATTCTTAAAAGTCTAGCTCCTGAAGAAAAATTTGTTGATGTATTTCTTTATAAAAATGATTATCACAACTTAAAAGTGCTGATTAAAGAAGAAATTTCTGGTGTAGATGGTGAAAAATATTTGATTGATGGAGGTACAATTCCTCTTATTAAGCTTAGAGAATCTTTAGCAAATCGTAGTTTTAGTGATTTACCTAAGATAATGACATCAGCTATATTAGACGCATTTGATGTTTATAGCAAGACACAAAATGGTCAGATGGTTGATATTGTTCTAGATAAAGCAACTTTTTCTAGTATGAAAGAGACTGCTAAAGAAAGTCAAAACAAATTTGTAATAGATTATGTTATGAAAGTTTGTGATTTAACAAATCTAAAGAGTTTTATAAGAGTCAAAAATATGAAGAAAGATTTTGATATGTTTATGAACGTGTTTGTTTCAGGTGGTTCACTTAATAAGGAAAAATTCTTAGAAGCTTTTTCCTCAGACACTCCAGCATCATGTTTTAAATCTACTTCTTACTCTGATGTCTGCAAAAATGGCATGGATAGTGGTTTTACTGTCTTTGAAAAACTTTGTGATGATTATCTTATGGAATATGTTAGAGAAGCAAAATTTAAGCCTCTTACATTAGAACCACTAATTGCATATTTATATGCTAAAGAATCAGAAATAAAGACAATTAGAATTATTTTGACTAGTAAGCTTAATAATATAGACGCAGATACTATAAAAGAAAGGCTAAGGGATGCTTATGTATAAGGTAGGAGTAGTTGGAGATAAAGATAGCATCATGGGATTTTTAGCTCTTGGAATAGATATCTTCCCAGCCTATGATAGTGACGAAATTAAAAAAAGTATACATAAGTTGGTTGAAGATGAATATGCGATAATTTATATTACAGAACAGGCATCATTGCTTGCAAAAGAATCAATAGCAAAATACAAAGACTACCAACTTCCCGCCATTATAGTTATTCCAGGTATTGGAGGAAGTATGGGATTAGGTATGAATGAAGTAAGAGAATCTAGTAAACGTGCTATAGGTGCAGATATATTATTTAAAGAATAGATGAAAGTTGAATAAAAGACAATCTCAAATTTTATTAGTGCTAAAGATACGTATTGATAAAATATAGGAGGGAATATTTAAATTTTGATAAAGTATATGATTGCAGGTGAGAGAATATGAAAACAGGCACAATTGTAAAGGTGTCAGGACCGCTTGTTGTAGCGGAGGGCATGAGAGATGCGAATATGTTTGACGTCGTAAGAGTTTCAGATAAACATCTTATAGGCGAGATTATAGAAATGCATGGAGATAAAGCTTCTATACAGGTTTATGAGGAAACTTCTGGTCTAGGACCAGGTGAAGAAGTAGTTTCTCTTGGAATGCCTATGAGTGTTGAACTTGGACCAGGTCTTATTTCAACTATTTATGATGGTATTCAACGTCCACTTGAAAAAATGTATGATATTTCAGGTACTAATATAACTAAAGGTGTTGAAGTATCTTCACTTGATAGGGAAGTTAAGTGGGAATTTAAACCTAAAAAATCTGTTGGTGATAAAGTTGTAGCAGGTGATATAATTGGTGGAGTTCAAGAAACAGCTGTAGTGGAATGTAAGATTATGGTTCCTTATGGAGTTAAAGGTACTATAAAAGAAATATATTCTGGTGAATTTACTGTTGAAGATACAGTTTGTGTTATTACAGATGAAAAAGGTAATGACATACCTGTAACTATGATGCAAAAATGGCCAGTTAGAAAAGAAAGACCATATAGAGAAAAGAAAACACCAGATTCACTTCTTGTTACAGGTCAAAGAGTTATAGATACATTTTTCCCAATTACAAAAGGTGGGGTGGCAGCTATACCGGGACCTTTTGGAAGTGGAAAAACTGTTACACAGCATCAGCTTGCTAAATGGGCAGATGCAGATATAGTTGTATATATAGGATGTGGCGAGCGTGGAAATGAAATGACGGATGTTCTTCTTGAATTCCCTGAATTAAAAGACCCGAGAACAGGCGAGTCACTTATGCAAAGAACTGTGCTTATAGCCAATACATCAGATATGCCAGTTGCTGCACGTGAGGCTTCTATATATACTGGTATTACAATAGCTGAATATTTTAGAGATATGGGATATAGCGTTGCACTTATGGCAGACTCTACATCAAGATGGGCTGAAGCTCTTAGAGAGATGAGTGGTCGTTTAGAGGAGATGCCTGGTGAAGAAGGTTATCCTGCATACTTAGGTTCACGTCTTGCTCAATTCTATGAGAGAGCAGGAAAGGTAAATTGTCTAGGTATGGATGAGAGAGAAGGAACACTTACAGCAATTGGTGCAGTTTCTCCTCCTGGTGGTGATACATCAGAACCTGTCAGCCAAGCAACACTTCGTATAGTAAAAGTATTCTGGGGTCTTGATGCATCTTTAGCATATAAGCGTCACTTCCCAGCAATTAACTGGTTGACAAGTTATTCACTCTATCAGGAAAAAGTTGATATATGGGCAGATAAAAATGTAAATGATAATTTCTCAGCTCAAAGAGCTCAAGCTATGAAACTTTTACAAGTTGAATCTGAACTTCAAGAAATAGTTCAATTGGTTGGTGTTGACTCACTTTCAGATGGGGATAGATTGATATTAGAAGTTACTCGTTCGATAAGAGAGGACTTCCTTCATCAAAACTCTTTCCATGAAGTTGATACTTACACATCACTTCATAAACAATATAGAATGATGGGGCTTATATTAAAATTCTATAAGTCAGCACAAGATGCTATCAAGCAAAATGTTACTATAAACGATATTATCAAGCTTTCAGTTCTTGAAAAGATTGGTCGTGCTAAGTATGTAGAAGAAGACAATATAGATGCAGCTTACGATTCAATTGAAGATGAAATAGACAACGAGCTTGCAGACCTTATTAAAAAGAGGGGGGCTGAAGAACTATGATAAAGGAATATAAGTCAATACAAGAGGTAGCCGGTCCTCTTATGCTAATAAACGGCGTAGAAGGTGTAAAATTTGACGAACTTGGAGAGATTGAACTTTCAAATGGAGAGATTCGTCGTTGTAAAGTTCTAGAGGTAAATGGAGATACTGCACTTGTTCAACTTTTTGAAAGTTCAACAGGTATAAACCTTGCTGAAAGTAAAGTTCGTTTTTTAGGAAAGAGTCTTGACTTTGGAGTTTCACCAGATATACTAGGGCGTGTTTTTAGTGGAATGGGTAAACCTATTGATGGAGGTCCAGAAATTATACCAGATAAAAGACTTGATATAAATGGAGCTCCAATAAATCCAGCAGCACGTGACTATCCAGCCGAATTTATACAAACTGGTGTCTCTGCTATAGATGGGCTTAATACACTGGTTAGAGGGCAAAAACTTCCTATATTCTCAGGGTCTGGTTTGCCACATGCAAATCTTGCAGTTCAGATTGCAAGACAGGCAAAAGTACGTGGAACTGATTCTAAGTTTGCCGTTGTATTTGCTGCAGTTGGTATAACTTTTGAGGATGCTGAATTCTTTATAAGTGACTTTAAAGCAACTGGTGCAATCGACCGTTCTGTAGTATTTGTAAACCTTGCAAATGACCCAGCTGTAGAGCGTGTATCTACACCTAGAATGGCACTTACAGCAGCAGAATACCTTGCCTTTGAGCAAGATATGCATGTACTTGTTATAATAACGGATATTACAAACTATGCAGAGGCATTGCGTGAAGTTTCAGCAGCTAAAAAAGAAGTTCCAGGACGTCGTGGATATCCAGGATATCTTTATACTGACCTCGCTACAATGTATGAAAGAGCAGGTAAAATGAAAGGGCATGAAGGGTCTATAACTATGATTCCAATACTTACAATGCCTGAGGATGATAAGACACATCCAATTCCTGACCTTACAGGATACATTACAGAGGGACAAATTATACTTAGCCGTGAGCTTTATAAAAAAGATATACAGCCTCCTATAGATGTTTTACCATCACTTTCTCGTCTAAAAGATAAGGGTATTGGTAAAGGTAAGACTCGTGAAGACCATGCAGATACAATGAACCAGCTTTTCGCAGCTTATTCAAGAGGTAAGGATGCAAAAGAGCTTATGGCAATACTTGGTGAATCTGCACTTTCTGAGATTGATTTAATGTATGCTAAGTTTGCAGATGAATTTGAGAAAGAATATGTTTCACAGGGATTTAGAACTGACAGAACTATTGAGCAGACATTAGAAATCGGATGGAAGCTTCTTAGTATGTTACCAAAAAGTGAACTTAAACGTATTCGTGATGAATATTTTGAAAAATATATGCCTAAGGAGTGATATCTGTGGCTAGATTAAATATAAATCCAACACGTATGGAAATGACTAGACTTAAGAAACTCCTTAAAACTGCTACAAGAGGTCATAAGCTTCTTAAAGATAAGCTTGATGAACTTATGAAACAATTTCTTGAGATTGTAAGAGAAAATAAGCGATTGCGTGAAGAAGCAGAAAATGCTCTTGATGGTGCTTATAAAAATTTTATAATCGCAAGAGCAGTTATGAGTCAGGAGTATCTAGGTTCAGCACTTATGATGCCAAAGCAATCTGTTTCAGTAGATGTTTCTACAAGAAATATAATGAGTGTTGATGTTCCTGTGTTTGACTTTAAAACTGAAAACAATCAAAGTGATATTTATCCTTATGGTCTTGCTTTTACATCAGGTGAATTAGATTCTGCTATGGAAGCATTCTCAGCTGCTATGGAACCACTTTTAAGACTTGCAGAGAGTGAAAAAAGTGCACAGCTTCTTGCTCAAGAGATAGAAAAGACACGTAGACGTGTTAATGCTCTTGAAAATGTAATGATACCAAATTACATTGAGACTATAAAGTATATAGCTATGAAGCTTGAAGAAAATGAGAGAGCAAGTACTACTAGACTTATGAAGGTTAAGGATATGGTGCTTAAAAAAGCACTTGAAGAAAAGAAAAAAAATGATTTGGTTGTATAATTAAATACTTATAAAAATAAGTCTAACGTTCTAATTTATAGAGGTTAGGCTTATTTTTTATGTTTAAATTAAAAGTATAGATATTATGAAAATTAATATATTGTTTAAAAACAGACTGTATTTAACTAAAAACAATATATTTAACAAAAATTTCTAAAAATTAACGAACTGTTAATTTACAATTAACTTTATATTAACAAATTAGGTGTATTATATAAACATAAGCAAAAACAATAAAAAACAAATAAAAAAGATAAAAGCATAAAAGGGGGAAGATATGAAAGAATTTCTATTTATTTGTCTGTGTATTGTAGTGATTGCATTTATGACAAGTTGCATATCAACAACACCACAAACTACTCAAGGAAAAGGAAATAATAAACTTACGATATATGCAGCATTAGAAGAAGAGCAAATAGCTTACTACATGGAAGGATTTAGAGAAGAGTATCCTAATGTAGATGTAGAAATAGTTATGGATTCCCATGGTGTAATAGCTTCAAAATTATTAGCAGAAAAAGATAATCCACAAGCTGATATTATATGGGGATTATCAGCAATGAATATGATAGAGCTAAAAGAAGATGGAGTATTTGAAGCGTATAAGCCTAAAAATTATGATAAGGTAGATAAAAAATTTAAAGATACTGAAGATGATGTATCTTGGGTAGGAATGAGTATCCCAGAGACAGCTATAGTAGTTAATTATAAGGAACTTGAGAAATTAGGTATAGATATTCCAAAAAGTTATGAAGATTTAATAAAACCAGAATATAAAGGACTTATAACAATGCCAAATCCAGCATCATCTGGAACAGGGTATCTTACAGTGTCAGGGCTTATTCAAATGATGGGTGAAAAAGATGCTTACAATTATATGGATAAATTACATAAAAATATAGCTACATATACACATTCAGGTTCAAAACCTGCGAAGTTAGCTGGTTCTGGAGAGTATCCAATAGGTATTACACTTGGATATAGAGCTACGCAACAATTATCCAGTGGAGAACCTATAGAAGTAGTATTTCCAAAAGAAGGTTCAGGTTGGGATTTAGAAGCAAATGCCTTAGTTAAAAAAGATAATATAAAAAAGGAAGCAAAGTTATTTTTAGACTGGGCAATGAGTGATTCGGCTATGGATAGATATGCACATGAAGTAGCAGTTACTTCTATAAAGACAGATAATCCAGCTCCAAAAGGTTATTCTAAACAACCATTTGAACAGTTAATAGAAGAAGTTGATTTAAACTCTGCTGCCAAAAACAGAAGTACAGTACTTAAAACTTGGGAATCAAAGTATGGTTCAAAATCTGAAAGTAAGTAAAGTTTAACTTAATAATTCAGATAAAATAATTTTAGAAGAAAAGGTAAAGTATAGAATTTAAAATAAAAAATATAACTATAATAAGGAGAGATAGGATATGAGTTACTTGAAAATAAATAATGTGTTTAAAAATTATGACCAAAAAAGGATTTTAAATAATATTAGTTTGGATATTGAAGAAGGGGAATTTCTATGTTTACTTGGACCTAGTGGGTGTGGTAAAACTACATTACTTAGGATAATAGCAGGTCTTGAAGATGTAAATAGTGGAGCTATAATTCTTCAAGATAAGGATATTACAAATTTAGAGCCATCAAAGAGAGGTTTTGGAATAGTATTTCAATCATATGCATTATTTCCAAATATGACTGCATATAACAATATAGCCTTTCCACTTAAGGAAAGAAAAGTTTTAAAAGAAAAAATAGATAATAAAGTTAAGGAAGTGCTTGAAATAGTTGGCTTGACTAATGAAGCTCATAAATATCCTAAAGAATTATCAGGTGGGCAACAACAGAGAATAGCAATAGCAAGAGCATTAGCACTTGAACCAAAGTTTTTACTTTTAGATGAGCCAATGTCTGCATTAGATGCTAAGGTTAGACACAAGCTTAGAATGGATATTAAAAGATTACAAAAAGAACTTAATATAACGACAATAATGGTAACACACGACCAAGAAGAAGCTATAACAATGGCAGATAAAATTGCCATTTTAAATGGAGGAGATATAATGCAGATAGGAACTCCAGAAGAGATATACCAAAATCCTCAAAATCTATTTACAGCTCAATTTATAGGAGATACAAACTGTTTTGATAATGGGGATTCTATATTAACCGTAAGACCAGAATATGTTCAAATAGAGAAATCAACAAAAGAAAATTATCAAGGAATAATATCAAATATAGAATTTAGAGGTAATTTGTTAAGAGTGGAAATAAAAGATAAACTAAATGAAAATTTCATAATAAGTGATGTTTCTATAAAAGAGTGGGTTAATTTAAATTTAGTAGAAGGCGACCTTGTAAAGATAAATATAGATGAAAAATACTATTTAAAGTATCCAAAAGTTAAAGGAGCATAAGTATATGAATAATAATGCTATAAGTTCTAAAAGTATAAGTCTTAAACCAAAAATGAATTTAGATGTAAAAAAATGTATGCTTACAGTATTAGTCATGTCTTTAGTAATATTTTTATTAGCGCCCATAATCTATCTATTTATACAAGCATTTTTAGATAAGAATGGAGCTTTTGTTGGATTACAAAATTTTAAAGAATACTTGGCTTCTGAAACTCTGTTGAATTCCTTGAAAAATACAGTATTTGTGTCTATTATATCAACTGTAATATCATTAACACTTGCATTAGTATATGCATATGCATTAACGAGAACAAAGGTTAAATTCAAAGGTTTTTTTAAATCATTAGCAATGTTCCCTATGTTTGCTCCAACAATGATGCATGCAATAGGTCTAGTATATTTATTTGGAAATCAAGGATTGGTAACTAATTTACTTGGAGTAAGTATTCCAATATATGGAGCAGTGGGAATAATATTAGCACAAATTATATATGTATTTCCTCAATCATTTCAAATACTTTATATATCATTAGATTCAACTGATTATAGATTATATGAAGCTAGTAACACTATGGGGATAAGTAAGTTAAGAGAGTTTATAAGTATAACAATCCCTAGTATAAAATATTCTTTAATAAGTTCTGCATTTGTATCATTTACATTGTGCTTTACAGATTTTGGAGCTCCAAAAGTAATTGGAGGAGAGTTTAATGTATTATCAATAGATGTATATAAGCAAATTATAGGTCAACAAAATATGCCAATGGGTGCAACTGTATCAATATTACTTTTAATACCTGCAATAATATCTTTTATAGTGACTAAAAAAATTGAAAAAAATCAAAATTCATATATAAATTCAAAGTCGATTCCATATAAAGTTAAATCTAATAAGTTAAGAGATGGAATTCTAGGAGGGATTGTAGGACTTATTGCATTTGGTATAATAGCTGTAATGTTAACTGTAATCTTATCATCACTAATCTCAGTTTGGCCATATGATTTAAGACTTACACTGGAACACTTTTCAATGAAAAACAGTATTGATGGAATTAAACCATTTATAAATTCAATAAAAATGTCACTATTGACAGCTATTCTAGGGACAAGCTTTGTTTTCTTATTTGCATATCTAAATGAAAAAACGGAAAAAGCTCCATATTTAAAATCATTTGGATATTTTCTAAGTACATTACCTATGGCATTGCCAGGGTTAGTGTTAGGTATAGCTTATGTACTATTTTTTAATAAACTAGAGTTTAATTTTATGGATACAATATACGTTAAGAATTTGTTTAATGGATTATATGGAACATTACTTATAATGGTTATATGTAATATAGTTCATTTCTTTTCAGTAGCATTTATAACTGCTACTACAGCTATTAAGAAAATAGATAAAGAGTTGGATATGGTAGCTAAGTCAATGGGAATAAACAGTGCATCAATTCTTAAGAATGTAACTATACCACTTTGTTTGCCAGCAGTTTTAGAGAACTTTATGTATTTTTTCCTAAACTCTATGGTTACAATATCAGCACTGGTTTTTATATATACTGCAAGTTCAAAGGTAGCTGCAATATCAATTGTACAATTGGATGATAAGGGAAGTACAGCACAGGCAGCAGCACTAGCTGTATTAATACTAATTACAAATATATTAGTGAAAGCAATACATGAATTTATAAAGAATCGTTTAGAAAAAAGAACAAACCTTAATTAAATAAATTATCCTACAAAAACACAAATTTAAAAAGTCTATTCTTATAATTTATTATTTACAGAATAGACTTTTTAATATTATTAGTTTTAATTTTCCTTTTGCTATTATATATTTAAGAGTCTGCACGATTATATTTATCAAATAAAGAAACATCTACTAAAACTTTCTCTAAAATTTTCGGTGTAACTGGAAGATTGGATTTAGAGTATTATCAAGTTTAGTATCAAACCAATATTTTAATAGTGTTTATATTTGAAGTTTTTTAGAAAAAAATTTAGTTTCAGTTTTAAATTTATATTTATTTTGATATTTGCTTAATTTATAATATATTATATTAATACATAGTTATTAGAAATAAGACACAATTAAATAATTATATAAAATTGGGAGGTTAGAATGGGAAGAGCCAAGTATTATGATATATATATAGATTTAAAAAATAGAATAGAAAATAAAGAATATTTATACCAAGATTTATTACCATCAGAATACACATTAATAGAAGAGTATAGTTGTTCTAGAAATACAATTAGAAGAGCTATACAGGAATTAGCAAACCAAGGATATGTTCAAAGTAAGCATGGAAAAGGAGTATTTATAATTTATAAGGCTAATAAACAATCAGAGTTTTTGTTAGGGGGGACAGAGTCATTTAAAGAGTCTGCTATTAGAAACAATAAAGAATATAAAACGAAAGTAGTTCATTTTGAGGAAATGATTATAGATGATAAAAAAAGTCAAATAACTAACTTTGAAGTTGGAACAGAAGTGTATTATATACAAAGAGTAAGAATTCTAGAAAATAAACCATCTATTATGGATCATAATTATTTTATGAAGGATATAGTAAAAGATATTAATGAAGAAATAGCATCTAATTCTATATATGAATATATGGAAAGTAAATTAAATGAAACTATAGTAACGACAAAAAGAACTATGACAGTTGAAAAAGCAACTAAACTAGATAAAAAATATTTAGAATTAGGAGATTATAATTGTGTTGCAGTTGTTAGCAATAATACTTATAATGCTCAAGGTATAATGTTTGAATATACGCAGTCTAGACATATACCTGATGGATTTATATTTTTTCATCAATCTCAAAGAATTAATAATATAAAATAGAGTACAAATTGTACTCTATTTTATATTATTAATTCTTTGAGAGTTATACTTATAAACTTTAGCAGCTAAGTATATGAAAGTACTAGCTGTCCAGGTGAAAGATTTATCTCTAAGACCTTCTCCTGTAATAGCATTGAAATTTTCAGCAAAGCCGTTTTTATCAACTAGTTCACAATATCTTTTGGCAATATCTATTGCAAGTTCATTTTCACCACACTCTTCTAAAGCTTCAACAAATAACAGTGTAGTAGGAGCCCAAATAGGACCTCTCCAATAAGCATCATCTTGATATTCATCACTATCTATAGCTTCTGTTGCGATTCCCCAGTTAGTTAAATATCTTTCGCTAGTAACTAAAGCTATCATTTTATCTCTAGTATATTTAGGAAGTCTATTTCCTAGCACTAAAGAAACAAGAGGAAGTAAGGCATTATTAGGAAGTATTTCACCAGTTACAGTTTCGCGAGCTACAGGTAAATCATCGACTATAAAATAATTTAAGAATAACTTTGTAAGTTCGTCTGCTTTATTAGACCAATACTCTTTTTCACTATTCTTATTTAGTTTTTCAGCTACTTTTGATAGCATGTCCATAGCATTTATTATAAAGGCTGTTAAATCAGGAGTATCAACAACCATGGCTCCTTTAAATATTGTACTGTTATCCTGACCAGAATCATTTCCATGGTGATATTCAAAAATACCATCCATATTTGAATCTTTAAACTTTACATAAAACAATACTTGTTTTTCTATGTAATTATAAATTTCCTCTAATGTTTCTTTAGTAAAGTTAATTTTTTTCATCATCTTACTAAAGAATAATCCTTGAATAGGTGGCTTTGTAAAATTCCATCTAATAGTAGAATCGCTTAAAGAACCAGGAATTTGACCATATTCATCTTGGTAGTCGTAGAGTACTGCCATTTGGTCAAAAGCTAATTTATCATTTACACCAGCTAAAGCTAATGCGTTAAAACAGTGGTCCCAGCTCCATGCACCTAAGAATGTTGAGTTTGAAGCAAGTATAGTATATCTCTTTAGATATCCTTGAGGCTTAACAAAAGAAGACCAGTTTATATAACTCGCTCTTAAAAGTGAGTTTTTATACTTTTCATCTACTTTAGGTTGAGCTAGATAATATTCATCAAATAATTTTTTTGTTTTATTTAATGAAGTTTCAAAGTTATATTCCTTGTAATCTGGAATCTTCATATGAGTAGGAATATCCTCTATAACACATATAAATTCATTATCACTATTACTGCTAACATCTATTATTGAAGTATTATTAGCTTTATTTGTAGAAGCACAGCCATCTATAAATATGTTTTGTGATAAGGTAACCTTACCATTAACAGAGAATACTAAAAACTTAGTTAAATTTTTGTAGCTATTTATAACACAATATTCTGCACCTTTTTTCCCCAGAAGATAATTATATTCAAAATTGTATATAGGAAGTGTATCTAATTTAAGCCCTACATTTTCTCCCTTACCATAGAATACGATTTTAGAATCTCCGTCAAAACATATAGATATACTACCACTGCTGAATTTAATTAATATACTAAAATAATTAGCCTCAAATTCATAATCTACAGGTATGTTATTTACTGTAGGTATAATCCTTAGTACATCCATATTTTTCTTTGCTTTTCCTCTTAATGATTTTAATGTAAATCCAAGTTCATCTGAATAGGAAATAGACATATAAGATCCAAAGTAACTAAATGGAATTTCTTTTATATTCATTTGTAGTATAGTCCTTTCATAATTTATTTTATATATTTATTTGACTTGTTTATACAAGTAATTATATATTTAACTTACCAAATAATAAAATAATTATCAAGAGTTAATTTATCAAAAAAATAAATAAGAAAATGTTTTCAAAAAACTATTGACTAAGTTAACGTAAAATATTACAATGAAGTTGTTCAAACAAGATGCTTGTTTAAACAACTTGTTGCTAATAATGAAAAAGAGAAAGGATAAGTGGATATGAGGAAGAATAATGCATTGAATTCAAAAGAAAGTATTTCTCAAATTATTGAGTATGTTGGGGGAAAAGAAAATATACAAAGTGCAACACACTGTGTAACAAGATTACGTTTAATACTAAAAGATACTAGCAAGGCAAATATTAATAAACTAGAAGGCATTGATATAGTAAAAGGGTGCTTCAATGCAGGTGGACAGTTTCAAATAGTAATAGGAGTTGGAGTAGATAAAGTATATAAAGATTTAATAGATCAAACAGGAGCAGAAGAGGTATCCAAAGAAGAAATAAAACAACAAGTCAATGAAAAGTCAAATAAATTACAAAAGTTTATAAGAGTTCTTGCTGATATATTCATTCCTATATTACCAGCAATAGTTGCATCAGGGTTACTTATGGGCGTTAACAACATGATAGCTAATCCAGGGATTTTTTATGAGCAGTCTGTTATAGAGGTAAATACAGGTATTGCTGGAATTTCAGGTATTATAAACTTAATAGCAAATACATCGTTTACATTTTTACCAGCATTAATAGGTTGGTCAGCTGCTAAGAAGTTTGGAGGAAATCCTTTATTAGGCGTAGTTTTAGGTCTTGTATTAGTTCATCCAGCTTTGATGTCTGCATATGATTTTGCGGCAAATCCATCAGCAGCACCAACATGGGATATATTTGGTATGAAGGTTGCTCAAGTTGGATACCAAGGTCAAGTAGTACCAGTTTTAATAGCTACATACATTTTGGCTAAACTTGAATTATTCTTAAAAAAGACTGTTCCAGATGCAGTTCAATTAGTATTAGTTTCACCGATAGCTTTATTAATTACAGGTATGTTAACTTTTGTAGTTATAGGTCCTATAACTATGACAGGCGCAAATATGATAACTAATGGAGTAGTGTATTTATTTGAAGTAGCACCAGTTTTAGCAGGAGCGTTATATTCATTTATTTCACCACCATTAGTAATAACAGGAATGCATCATTTATTCTTAGGAGTAAACCTACAAATGGCAGGAACTTTAGGATACGTAACATTGTGGCCAATATCAGAGACTGTTACATTATCTCAAGGAGCTGCTACGTTAGCAATGTTTTTCATATTAAAAAATAATAAGAACCTAAGAGGTGTATCTATTACGTCTACTATATCAGCATGGCTAGGAATAACAGAACCAGCTATATACGGTATAAACTTAAGATTTAGGTATCCATTTATAGCAGTTATGGTAGCAAGTGCAATAGGAGGAGCATTTATATCATATCACAATGTTAAAGCTACAGCTGTTGGAGTTGGAGGAGTATTCTCATTCCTTTCAGTAATGCCTGAATATTGGGGTGTATATTTCACAGGAATGGCAATAACATTTGTAATAACAATAGGATTAACGTACTTATTTTATAAGAGTGGTAAATTTAATGCAAATGACAACATATAAATAAATACAATTCCCTTGGTTTTATATCAAGGGATGTTAATATGCATTGGCTAGATAGGAGATAATATGTTAGATTTTAAAAAGAGTGTAGTGTATCAAATATATTTAAAATCATTTAATAACACAACAAATAATGGTTTAGGAGATTTAAATGGAATAACAGAAAAATTAGATTACTTGGAATTTTTAGGTGTTGATTATGTATGGATTACTCCATTTTTTGTATCACCACAAAATGATAATGGGTATGATGTAGCTGACTATTATAATATAGACCCTATATATGGAACTATGGATGATTTGGAAAATTTAATAAAAGAAGCTAAGAAAAGAAATATAGGTATCATGTTTGATATGGTATTTAATCACACATCTACAGAGCATGAGTGGTTCAAAAAAGCACTTAAAGGAGATGAATACTATAAAGATTTTTATATATTTAAAAATCCTAAAGAAGATAAAAGTGCTCCAACAAATTGGAAATCAAAATTTGGAGGCAATGCTTGGGAGTTTGTAGAGAAATTTAATCAATATTATTTACATTTATTTGATAAAACTCAAGCAGACTTAAACTGGGAAAATCCTAATGTAAGAAAAGAATTAAAAAATATATTAAAGTTTTGGATAGATAAAGGAATAAAAGGATTCAGATTTGATGTAGTAAATTTAATATCTAAACCAGAGAAATATGAAGATGATTTACAAGGTGATGGTAGACGTTTTTATACAGATGGTAGAAAAGTACATCAACACTTAAAAGAAATGTGTGAAGAAAGTGGAGTATTAGAACATGATATGTTGACTGTAGGTGAGATGTCTTCTACGACTGTAGAAAACTGTATAAAATATTCAAATCCAGATGAGAAAGAATTGTCTATGTGTTTTAATTTTCACCATTTAAAAGTCGATTATAAAAATCAAAATAAATGGATGTTGCAAGATTGTGATTTTGTTAAATTAAAAAAACTACTTAATGAGTGGCAGATAGGAATGGAAAAAGGTAATGGATGGAATGCTGTATTTTGGTGTAACCATGACCAACCACGTATAATATCTAGATTTGGAGATGATAAAAAGTATTATAAAGAGTCCGCTAAAATGTTAGCCACTATGATTCATTTCTTAAGAGGAACACCATATGTATATCAAGGTGAAGAAATAGGTATGACTAATGCATACTTTACTGATATAAAACAATATGTAGATGTTGAGAGTTTAAATTATTTTGAGATATTAAAATCTCAAGGAATGAAAGATGGAGAGATATACAAGATATTACAGGAAAGGTCTCGTGATAATTCAAGAACACCTATGCAATGGAATGGTAGTAAGAATGCAGGTTTTAGTGAATCAAAACCATGGATAGAAGTTATAAATAATTATAGAAATATAAATGTAGAAAATAGTTTAAAAGATAAAGATTCTATTCTTTATTATTATAAGAAGTTAATAGAATTAAGGAAAAAGTATGATGTAGTAGCATATGGGGATTTTAAGCCATTATTAGAAGATAATGATTCTATATTTGCATATAAGAGATGTTACGAAAGGGAATCTTTAGTGGTGTTAAATAACTTTTATGATAAAGAAATTGATGTTATTTTAGATAATGAAGAGCTTGAAAAATACGAGTGTATAATATCTAATTATGAAGACAGAAAAGTTACTTCAACAATTACTTTAAGACCATATGAATGTATAGTTTTATTTAAAAATGAAAAATAATCTAAAATCAGAAAATATTTATGTGTACTCTTTAAATAAATTTTAGTTTTGAAGTGATAATTTAATATTTATTAGTAAGGCTGTGATTGAAAGAATCATAGCCTTATTTTAATATTTTTTCCATACATACAAATTATTACCTGTATTAAGAAAATTTATTATATTGAGAAAATTATTTGATTTTAAAAAATATTTATCTTTATTAATCTAGAATTAAATTTCTTTTCTCAAAATAAATATTTAAATGAATTAAAATTTGATTTTAACTTCTAATCCTTTGACTCCTTTTTCAGGAATATCCATAGTTGCTAAATATAATGACCTATGTAGAAAATCATATGAAGGAAAAATAGACTTATATTTATAATAGATTTCATCAATAAATTTTATGGCTATATCTCTAAATTAGACTTGGAAAACTATAATAAGATGACTGAATAAAATTTAATTTATCTTAAATGTATAGACATTTTCATTATTTGTATATAAAATTATCTTATTATGTAAAAGATTTAATTAATGAGGAGTGAATTAAATGAAAGAGCCAATTTATAAAGTTATAGAAAATCATGTTAGAGATTTGATAAATTCAGATAGTTTGAAAGAAGGAGATTTAATACCTTCTGAAAAACAGTTGAGTGAAGAGTTTAATGTAACGAGAATGACTGTAAGGTCTGCACTTAATAATCTAGTTAAAGAGGGATATATAACTAGACAAAGAGGAGTAGGGAGTATAGTTCTTGCAAATAATATATACGATAATATATCATCTGTAAGTGGGTTTACTAAAGAGATGGAAAGCAAAGGATATAAAGTATCTAATATATTGGTATCTCTTGAAATAGTTCAAGCAGATGAAGAATTATCAAGTAAATTAAATATAAGTTTAGAAGAAAACGTATGGGAAATCAAAAGAGTAAGATTAGCAAATGATGCAAGAGTTTCATATATGATTACTTATATGCCAGTTAAGTTATTTCCAAATTTAAATAAGACACATTGTGAAAATTCTCTTTATAATTTTGTTGAAGAAGTGTGTGGATACAAGATAGCTGTGTCAGAGAGAGAGGTCCAAGCTGTAATATCAAATGAAGAATGTATGGATAATCTAAAATTAGAAGAGCCAGAGCCTCTTTTGTATATAAATCAAATATGTAAGTTACAAAATAGTGAGATTTTTGAATACTCACACACATATCATCATGGATATACCTTAACTTTGAGTGCTGTTGTCGAATAAAATTTAAATAAAATGAAAAAGTTTTCTTGAAATGTATATACATTTGATATATAATAATATCAAGATTAAATGTATATACATTTAAAAATAAGATATATACATTGAGATAATAATTAATAGAAAAGCATACTTTAAATGTATAGTTTAAAGAAATTATGACTTAAAAAATATTTAATAAATCTAATTTGGAGGGGAAAAAATGATAAAAATAATGTTAGCTTGTTCAGCAGGAATGTCAACTAGTTTATTGGTCACAAAAATGGAGGAGGCAGCAAAGGAAAACGATATAGAAGCAAAAATATGGGCTATATCAGAAGTGAATTTAAAAAATGAAATAGAAAATTGTGATGTCTTACTTTTAGGACCTCAAGTTAGATATGTATTGGGAAAAGCAACTGAAATGGCAAAACCACATAATATTCCAGTTGAAGTTATAAATATGATGGATTATGGAAGATGTAATGGAAAAGCTGTGTTAGATAGAGCAGTAGAATTAAATAGTTCAAAATAAAGTTGTACTGGAGGATGTAAAATGGAAAAATTCATGTCATTTATGGATAAATATATAGTGCCTGTAGCTGCTAAGATAGGAGCTCAAAGGCACTTAGTAGCAGTAAGAGATGCATTTATAGCAATGATACCTATAACTATGGTAGGTGCATTAGGAACATTGATAAATAACTTACCATTAGAAGCATACAAAAATTTGATGGCAAGTATATTTGGAGAAAACTGGACTACATTTGGAAGCGACCTTTGGTGGGGAGCAATAGGTACAATGGCAGTATTCTTAGTAATAGGTGTTGCCTATTTTCTAGCAAAATCTTATGAAAGTGATGGGTTACAAGCTGGTCTTATAGCATTATCTATCTTTTTTATAATGGCTCCACAAATCGGTAAAATAGTTCCTGAGGGTGGAACTACAGCAGTTGAAGGATGGGGAATGATACAACAAACTTACTTAGGTACAGCAGCCTTATTTTCTTCTATATTAATAGGATTATTATCAACTGAGATATTTGTAAGGTTATCTAAAGTAAAGAAATTAACTATAAAAATGCCAGATGGAGTTCCACCAGCAGTTTCAAGGTCATTTGCAAAGTTAATACCAGGAATGTTAACTATAATGATATTTACTGTAATAGGAATATTTATAAAGATGCTTTCAAATGGAAGTTTCTTAACAGATATTTTAAATACTTATTTAGGAGCACCACTATCAAATGTAGCTGATAGTCTAGGTTCTACAATGCTTATTGCATTTATAATTCATATACTTTGGACTGTTGGTCTTCATGGTGCAAATATAGCACTTCCTTTTACAGAAACTATACTTATGAAGTTAGGTGGAGAAAATGCTGCCTTGGCTCAAGCAGGAGCAACAGAAGGATACCATGTACTTGCAGGCTCATTCTTTGATGCATTTGTATATTTAGGTGGTTCTGGAATGGTATTAGGATTGGTTATAGCTTTAATAATAGCAGGAAGAAGACGTAAAGAAATGATAGTATTAGGTGGACCACCAGCAATATTCAACATAGGGGAACCATTGATATTTGGACTTCCAATAGTTTTAAATCCTATATTTATGATTCCATTTGTACTTGCACCAGTAATATGTAGTGCTATATCATACTTAGCAATAGATTTTGGGTTAGTAGCACCAGTAATTTTACCTAAAATACCTTGGGTAACGCCTCCTATATTAGGTGGAGCAATGGCTACAGGTGATTGGACTGGTGGAGCTTTAGCACTATTTAATTTAATATTATCAATATTAATATATATTCCATTTGTCATAGCATCTGAAAAAATGGAAGCTAAGAAGTTGAAAATTAACAACTAGGTAGTTTTATCTGGTTGATAAATATATGGGGTTTCGAAATATATACTAAATTATAGGTAAGGATGGTATAATGAGATGAAAAATGGACTAAAAATAGTTACAATAGGAGGAGGTTCAAGTTATACTCCTGAACTTGTAGAAGGTTTTATAAAAAGATATGAAGAGTTACCTGTAAAGGAATTGTGGCTTGTAGATATAGAGGATGGAAAAGAAAAACTAGAGATAGTTGGAAATCTAGCTAAAAGAATGGTAAAAAAAGCTGGAATAGACATGAAAATAAATCTTACTTTGGATAGAAGAGAAGCTCTAAAAGATGCAGATTTTGTGACAACACAACTTAGAGTAGGTCTTTTAGATGCGAGAATTAAAGATGAAACTATTCCTTTATCTTATGGAGTTATGGGTCAGGAAACTAATGGTGCTGGAGGCTTATTTAAAGCTCTTCGCACAATACCAGTTATATTTGATATAATAAAAGATGTGAAAGAATTATGTCCAAATGCATGGATGGTGAATTTTACAAATCCAACAGGGATAATAACAGAAGCTGTATTCAAATATACTAATTTTAAAAGATATATAGGTCTATGCAATGTACCAATTCATTTGAAAAATGATATTGCTAAACTATTTAACGTAGAAAGTGACAGAATAAGTATGGATTTTGCAGGTCTTAATCACATGGTTTATGGTCTAAATGTATCTTTGGATGGAGAAGATGTTACAAAAGAAGCAATAGACAAATTTGTCAAAGCAGATATAAGTATGCAAAATATAAAGGCAATTGATTTTAATGCAGAATTTATAAAATCTTTAGGTGCAATACCTTGTCCATATCATAGATATTACTATAAAACTAAGGAAATGCTTGAAGATGAGTTGAGAGAGTTTAAAGAGGGAAAAGCTAGAGGTCAAGTGGTTAAAGAATTAGAAGAACAATTATTTGAATTATATAAGGATGAAAAACTAGATATAAAACCACCTCAACTTGAAAAAAGAGGAGGAGCTTACTATAGTGATGCTGCTTGTAATTTAATAAGCTCTATATATAATGATAAAAAAGACATCCAAGTAGTTAATACATTAAATAATGGTTCTATAAGAGATTTTAAAGATGAACAAGCTGTAGAAGTGAGTAGTGTAATAACAAAAAATGGTCCAAAACCATTAAGCATAGGATATTTACCAGATTCTGTACATGGATTAGTAAGTCAAATTAAATCATTTGAAGTATTGGCAGCTAAAGCAGCTGTATATGGTGATTATGAATCTGCTCTTTTGGCACTTTGTATAAATCCGCTGATTCCATCCGATGATTTAGCAAAAACTATATTAGATGAAATGTTGGAAGCTCATAAAAATTATCTTCCTAGATTTAATAGATAGTTGTCTATAGAAAGTAGGTTGTGGTATGACTAAGATTATAATAAATGCAGATGACTTTGGATATTGCGAAGCTGTGAATTATGGGATAATGTCAGCTCATAATAATGGAATAGTTAGGTCTACTTCTATGATGGCAAACATGCCCGGGGTAGAACATGGAGTTAAGTTACTTAAAGAAAATAAAACTTTAAATTGTGGAGTTCATATGACTTTAAGTTGTGGTAGACCATTATTATCTAACTTAAAAACTATTGTTGACAAAGATGGCTTTTTTATTAGAAGGATTACAGACGAAGTTATTAAAAAAATGGATTGTGATGAGATTTATAGAGAACTTTGTGCTCAAATAGATAGAGTAGAAGGGCTTGGAATAGATATATCTCATTTAGACAGTCACCATCATATTCATACTTTAGTAAGTTTAAAGCCAGTAATAGAGAAGATTGTGAATAAGTATAATCTTCCAATAAGAGGCGGATTTGAATATAATTTAGAGTATTCTAAAATAGTTCCTTTAATAGATAGTTTTTATAAGGAAAATGTAAGTGAAGAATATTTTATAAAAAATATAGACGAAATAATGAAGTATGATGTAGTGGATATTATGTCTCACCCAGCTTTTTTAGATGATTATATTTTGAATTCTACATCCTATGCTATTGATAGAACGAAGGAGCACAAGATACTTACATCTAAAGAAGTCAAAGAATTTTTAGAAAAGAATGGATTAGTCATATCAAGCTATAGAGATATTTAGGAGGTAGAATAAATGGATGAAAAAATGATAGAAATATCTTTTGGAATAATTGGATTTGCAGGTGATGCAAAAGGGCTAGCATTTGAAGCTATAAAAGAAGCAAAGAGCGGGAGTATAGATAAAGCTAGAGAATGCATTGAAAAATCAAAAGAATCAATTCACAAAGCTCATAAGTTCCAAACAGAATTGATACAAAATGAAGCCAGTGGTAATAAAACTGAGATAAGTGTTATACTAATTCATGCACAAGACCATTTAATGACAGCTATGAATTTTCAACAGCTAGCAGAAGAATTTATAGATGTATATGAAAGATTGGAAAATAAGTAGTTTAAAATTGCTATCAAAAAGAGTATCTAAAAATAATTTTTATAATTATTATAGATACTCTTTTTTATTGAAATAGTATTTAGTAATCTATTATCATTTTATTGATGTTTTAAAATTTAGGTTTCTCATAATTGTAAGGTATACTAGTATCAACAACTACATCTTCAATTTTTTCAACAATAAGCTAATCATCCATATTCGTTTAATTGAAAATTCATTCTATATATATGAAAGTTTAAGTATCAATCTATTGTTTAATACAAGAAAACCTTATCTGTAGTATATATAATTAAGATTAATTAGGAATTTTTATCCTTTTACAAAATAATATTGACTAAAAATAGAAAAATGCTATAATAAATATGTGCTTATGATAATCAATATCATGTAAGTATAATAAACAAGTAGGAGAAATAATCATGAAAAAAATAAAATCACTTGCAATATTTATATCTATTATAACTACGCTAGTACTTGTTACAGCATGTTCAGATAAGAATACAGGGAATAAAGATAAATCAGAAACAAGAGTTGTACAATCTGTTAAAGGAGAGATTGAGATACCATCAAATCCTAAAAAAATAGTTGATATATCAGGAAGTAGTGAAGAACTATTATTATCGGGTCATAAACCTGTTGCAACAGCAAATGTAGACTCATATGAAACTGATAAATTACCAAGTTACATAAGAGAAGAACTTAAAGATGTAAAAATAGTTGGACACTCAATGATGGATACTATGGATATGGAAGCTATATTAGAAGTAAATCCTGATTTAATAATAATGAGTCAAAGACAAGAGAAAATATATGACCAATTAAAAGAAATAGCACCTGTAGTCATGATGAAAGATTATGCAAATGACTGGAGAAGTAAGTTGATTGATATTTCAAAATTATTTGACAAAGAAGAAGAAGCTAAAAAATGGCTACAGAAGTATGATGAAAAAGCTACAAAATTAGGTAAAGAAGTTATAGAAAAGAAAGGAGAAAAAACTTATTTACCAGTGTTGGCAAGTTCAGGTCAATTTATGGTATTTAGTGATGGTGGAATAGGTACTCTAATTAATGATGATATGAAATTAGCTAGACCTAAGAATATGCCAAAACAGGATGGAATAACACTACCAATGGTAAGTATGGAAGGTTTAACAGATATAGATGCAGACCATATAGTTGTAATTGCTAGAGAATCAGATAAGAAAGATTTAGAAAATAGTGCTATCTGGGCTCAAATAAGAGCAGTAAAAGATGGCAATGTAACAATACTTGATGCGGCTCCATTTTTCAGTCAATCATATAATCCAATTGGAAAAGAGTTATTATTAGAATCAGTTAAAAATGAATTAACAAAGTAATTCTTAACTTAGTAGGTGTGAGATAATGATATTCATTTTTCACACCTATTTTTAATAAAGCTTAAAATTAAAAATACTTAATAGATGATATTATACTGACGATTAAAAGGGAAAAGGAGGTAGGATAATTGACTAAGTTAAGTAAAAAAAATATAACTTATTTGTTGATATTAGTAAGTATGGTTGTACTTGTGTTTGGAATTGTATTATCCATAACTATTGGGGCAAAAGATATGAATCTATCAACCGTTATAGATAGTTTGATAAAAATGGAAGATGGAATAAATATGAGAATAGTAAAGGATGTTAGACTTCCAAGGGCAATAGCAGCTGCACTTGTTGGAGGGTTTTTAGCAATTTCCGGGGCAATAATGCAAGGCATAACAAGAAATCCTATAGCTGAACCATCTGTTATAGGTATTACACAAGGAGCTACATTTGCAATTTCGATATCACTAGTACTTCAAAAAAAACTTCCTCAACTTATACATGGAAGTTTTAGTGTAATGATGTTTGCATTTATTGGGGCAAGTATAAGTGGATTATTTATATATTTTATAAGTTCCAAATCAAGGGGCAGAGCTAATAATGTAAAATTAGCTCTTGCAGGAGTAGCACTTGGAACACTGTTAATTTCTTTAGCATCAGCGATATCTATGTATTTTAATCTATCTCAACAATTGAGCTTCTGGATATCAGGAGGTCTTGTAGGAGTAAATTGGGGAGGTGTAAAGCTATTATTTATAGCTGGAGGTATTGGATTCATATTAGCCATGGTTATGGCTCCAAGAATAACTATATTAAGTCTTGGAGAAGAAGTGGCAATAGGATTAGGACAAAAAACTAACACTGTTAGATTTATATGTATAGTACTTGTAATATTAATGACTGGAGCATCTGTGTCAGTGTCTGGTAATATTATTTTTATAGGTCTTATAGTTCCTCAAATAGCTAAAGGAATAGTAGGTTCAGATTATAAGTATATAATACCGAGTTCTTTAGTATTAGGAGCTGTATTGCTTGTATATACAGATATATTAAGTAGGATGATAAATCCTCCATATGAAACACCAGTAGGTTCTATAACAGCACTTATAGGAGTGCCAATATTTATATATCTTGTTAGAAAGGGGGAGAAATAGGTGCTATGAAAAATATTATAAAAATAAATTCTAAAACGTTACTTGTTATATCAATTTTAATGGTGCTTATTTTTATCACTTTTTTATTGAGTTTAAATATGGGTTCATTTTCTATAGAACCAATGGATGTTATAAAGACTTTTTTAGGGCAAGGTCAGCGTAATCATGAAATTGCAATATTTAAATTAAGATTACCAAGAATAGTAATAGCACTTTTGGTTGGTTCTGCATTATCAACAGCAGGTGTAATACTTCAAGGAGTTACAAAGAATGATTTAGCTGATTCTGGAATTTTGGGAATAAATTCAGGTGCTGCATTATTTGTAGTAGTTTATATATACCTTATGAATGGTAATGTATATGAAGGTATGAGTAACTTGACTGTATTTACAATGCCTATTGTTGCACTTGTAGGAGCTTTATTTGGAGCATTTCTTATATATTCTCTTGCATGGAAAGGTGGTATAAACTCGTCAAGATTACTACTTATTGGTATAGGTGTAAACATAGCCTTTACTTCTATTTTGACGATATTTCAATTGAAATTTACAACACAAGAATTTAATAGAGTTATGGCATGGACATCAGGAAGTATTTGGGGAACTAGCTGGAAATACGTAATAGCTGTACTTCCATTTATAGTGATTTTTATGGTGATAACTATTTATAAATCTAAATATATAGATGTTTTAAATTTGGGTGATGAAGTATCTACAAGTCTTGGTGTAGATGTAGAAAAACAAAGGAGAAGGCTTATAATATATGCAGTAATTTTATCTGGTGTATCGACAGCAGTAGCAGGTAGTATTTCATTTATAGGTTTAATAGCTCCCCATATAGGTAGAAAGATAATAGGACCAAAACATAAAAGATTAATACCAGTATCAGCACTGATAGGGACATTATTACTTTTAGTAGCAGATACTATATCTAGAAATATTCTGGCACCTATAGAAATACCAGTAGGTATAGTGGTTTCTATAATAGGAGTGCCATACTTTATCTATTTAATGTTGGCAAATGATTAGGAAAGGGTGTTATTATGAACTGTATAAATACTAAAAATTTAAATATATCATATGGAAATACAGATATTGTAAAAAATTTAAATCTAAATATACCAAAAGGAAAAATAACTACTATAATAGGGGCTAATGGTTGTGGAAAATCGACAATACTTAAAACTATAGGAAGAATTATTAGCCCTAAGAGTGGAAGTATATATATAAATGGAAAGGATATTTATAAAAAGAAATCTAAAGAAATAGCAAAAGATATGGCTGTACTTCCACAAAGCCCTCAAGCTCCTAGTGGTCTTACTGTTTCAGAGTTAATTTCTTATGGAAGATTTCCTCATAAGAGTGGATTTGGTAATTCTAGTAAAGAGGACAGAGATATTGTAAATTGGAGTTTAGAAGTTACTGGAATTGCAGAATTTAAGGATAGAAATATGGAAGATTTATCAGGAGGACAAAGACAAAGGGCATGGATAGCTATGGCTTTAGCACAGGAGACTGATATATTACTACTAGATGAGCCTACAACATATTTAGACTTAGCTCATCAGTTAGAGATACTAAAATTGTTAGATGAATTAAATAAAAAACAAGGAAGAACTATTGTTATGGTAATACATGAACTTAATAATGCAGCGAGATTTGCTGACCACATGATAGGTATTAAGAAAGGTAAAATAGTTTGTGAAGGTGATGCATATGATGTCATGACGAAAGATAATCTAAAAGAATTATTTAACATTGATGCAGAAATAGCAACAGACCCAAGAACAAATAAACCAATTTGTATAACTTATGACATGGTATAAATGGTGACAACATGGAAAATCAAGAAGCATTAAGACATGAAAAAATATGGATTTTATTACCTAGATATTCGATACCTGCAATAATAGCAATGATGGTAACTTCACTTTATAATGTAGTAGATAGAGCTTTTATCGGTTCTATGGAAGGTATTGGCTCCATAGCTATCGCAGGTCTTGGTGTAACTATGCCAGTATTTACACTAATAATAGCTTTTGGAATGCTGATATCAGTAGGTGCTAGCACAAGATTGTCTATTAAATTAGGTGAAAGAAATAGAGAAGAAGCAGAAAAGATATTGGGCAATGCTTTGACACTATCTATAATTATATCTTTAATGATAACTATATTAGGATTAGTTTTTTTAGAAGATATACTTTTTATTTTGGGGGCAAGTAAAGATTCAATCTCTTATGCAAAAGACTATATGAGTGTCATATTGGTTGGAAGTATATTTAATCTAGTTGCATTTTCTCTTAATAATGCAATTAGGGCAGAGGGTAATCCAAAATTAGCAGCAAGAACAATGATTGTAGGTTGCGTATTAAACTTGATATTGGACCCTATATTTATATTTGTATTTGATTTAGGAATAAAAGGAGCAGCTATAGCAACGGTACTCTGTCAAATAGTGGTGTTCATTTGGGTAACACATTACTTTATAAGAGGGAAGTCTAATTTAAAACTAAAAAAATGTAACTTAAAATTGGATAAAGATATAGTAAAGAAGGTACTTGCAATAGGTATAACACCTTTTTGTATGGAGGTAGCTATAAGTATAACTCATATGTTTACAAATAATTCTCTAAAAGTTTATGGCGGAGATTTGGCTATCGGAGCTATGACAGCACTTACATCTATTTTATTGATGTTTATGATGCCTGTGTTTGGTTTGAATCAAGGTATGCAAACTATAATATCATACAATTATGGTGCAAAACAATATGAGCGTGCAAAGAAAACTTTAATACTATCTATCATAGTATCAATTATCATATTGTCATTTGGATTTTTGGTAGTACAAGTTTTTCCAGAAGTATTTGTAGGTATATTTAATAAAGATTCAGATTTAATGGAGATAGCTGTAAGAGGTATAAACATAAATCTAATTACATTGCCTATAATGGGGATTTCTATTGTAGGACCTGTGTATTTTCAATGTATAAGTAAGGTTAAACACTCTATGTTTTTAACTCTTTTAAGACAATTTATTTTATTTATACCATTAATTATTGTACTTCCAATTCAATTTAATTTAGATGGAGTCTGGTTAGCACAGCCAATTGCAGATTTTATTGCTATGATAATCGTATTGTTATTCTTAAAAAGGGAATTTAAAATAAATCAAGTATAAAGAATTAAAAATAAAAAGGTCTATCTAAAAATAATTTTGATTATTGAGAGATAGCCTTTTTATTTTTATATATTTTAAATTTTATGTTAAAGGATTTTTAGTTTATATATTTATAGGGGAATAGTATCTTTATATAAAGATGCTTAATAATCTATTATAGATTAGAATGTAGAAGCAATTCTGTAAATACCAAATTCTCTATGACCAAGGCTTTCAGCTTTAGTGTATTTGCCATTACAAACTTCTACTATTTCGTTGAATATTTCTTGACCTATATCTGTTATTTTAGCACCATCTGTTATAATTCTACCTGCATTTATATCTATATTATCTGGCATTTTGTTGTATGTATCACTATTTCCAGTGATTTTAATAACTGGGGAAATTGGGCTTCCTGTTGGAGTACCTCTACCAGTTGAAAAGATTACAATCTGTGCACCACCTGCTACCATACCAGTTATAGAATCTATATCCTGTCCTGGAGTATCCATAAAATATAATCCTTTTTTATCAGGAGGTACAATATCAGCATATTCAAGAGCACCTTTGAATGGTTTGTTGCCTGCTTTATACATACATCCAAGTGATTTTTCTTCAATTGTTGAAAGCCCACCAGCTTTATTACCTGGAGTAGGTTGACCACTACGTAAATCTTCTCCCATGGCAATTGCTCTCTTTTCTACATCACTTACAAATTTAAGAAACTTATCTTTCATTTTTTCATCTTCAAAACGAGTAGCTAATAAATGTTCTGCACCAATTACTTCTGTCGTTTCGCTTAGTATACTGCTTCCTCCTTCATCTACAAGAAGGTTTGAGGCAACTCCTATTGAAGGGTTTGAAGCTATTCCACTTGTTGGGTCAGAACCACCACATTCAAGTGCTAATGTAATCTCACTCATATCAAATTCAACCCTTACTTTCTTTGATACTTCACGAACCATTTTACCTATTATTTCAGCTCCTTTAGAAACTGTTTTCAACGTTCCACCACATTCTTGTATAACAACATAATCTACTTTTTTTCCTGTTGTAGCTATTTCAGATGCTAAGTCTTTTGCTTGAATACCATCGCATCCAAGCCCAACTACTAAAACGGCAGCAACATTAGGATTTTTTCCAAAACCTATTAATGTCTTTGCTGTAAGTTCTATATCAGAACCAATTTGACAACATCCATGTTGATGGGGGATAGCTATTGCGCCTGGAACAAGTGCTGCAATTCTTGTAGCTGTCTCACTTGAACATACAGATGTTGGAATAACTAAAACATGATTACGAATACCAAATTGCCCATTTTCTCTTAAATAACCCATTAATTTCATTTCAATTACCTCCTATTTTTTGTCTCCACGACCACGTGTACTTTCAATATTATGTACATGTACATAGTCACCAGTTTTTATGTCAACTGTTGCGATTCCTATAATTTCACCATATTTATAGACAACATCACCTTTTTTTACATCCTCTGTAGCCATCTTGTGAAAAACAGGGATATCATCATTTACTATATAAGATTTTCCATCAATTGAAACTTTTTCACCTTTAATCAAAGGTCTAACACATGTAACTAAATTATCTTTTTCATTTGCATGAATAATTGCATTCATTACTTTTACCTCCTTAAATATTAATTTACTTCAATATTTTTATTTGTTTTAAAAAGAGCTTTTTTCTTTTTTTCCCTTTTATCGAGATAAGAAACTAACATTGGACAACATATTGCTGTAACAATGATAGCAGCAGCAACTTGTACTGTTGAAACGGCTACAATTGTAGCTAGAGTAGGGTCTATAGCCGCTAAAGCTTCAGGAGTACCAGCTGCATTTCCGGCTGTTGTACCTGTAGCTGCACCTACTGCTGGATGTTCTGCACGTATAAGCTTCATTACGAAGTATCCACCCATACCTGTTATTAGAGTAACTCCTAAGCCAAGTACAACACCAGGTAATCCAGCAGTTATAATCTGATTAAAGTTTAATGCAGCTCCTAAAGGGAAAGCAAAGAAAGGAATTAATAATGTTGTACCAGGTGCAAGGAATTCTCGTATATCTTCATCGAGATTTCCAAGTATAAATCCAAGTAGTATTGGTATGAGTGCTGCAAATAGTGCTACTATAGGTACATTTGCAAGTCCAGTCACGCCAAAAGCAAGCATTGTGAAAAAAGGACCGTCATTTAGAGATAATATAGATATTGCTCCAACATCTGTAGAGTCTCCATATTCACCTGCAAGTGCAGCAAACAAACCTCCATTTGAATTGGTCATGGTAGCAACTATGGCAAGAGGTGTAATGCCAATTATACCTTTAGGTCCTATAAATTTACTGACGATAATACCTAATACTGCACCGATTATAAATTTTGTTGCTGTAAGTACTATTCCTTTAGTCAAAGGTTTACCTGCTTGTCTTATGTTAATTTGAGCTCCATTACATAGACAAAATAGAGCAAGTATACTCATTGCACCAGTTTTAAATAAGGATGTTGTGAATCCTCCAATTTCTAGAGCCTGTGGACATACTGTATTAAATAGTGCTCCCAATAACAGGGGACATACCATAAGTCCTCCTGGTATCTTTTTCACTGATTTTAAGATGTGCATCTAGTATCACTCCTTTTCATTTTTATATAGGTATCTAAAAGCAATTACTATGCCAATATATAGGTTTTATATTTTAAATTATTATGATTGGTTTTGATTATTGATTAAAATGCTGTAGATTACTTAGAGTTAAACGTATAATTGTAGAAAATTTCACACTAAAAATAATATTTTTATTATATAATTATATTTTTTAGTAAAAACAAATAAACGTCTTATGTATTAAATTGAAACATAAAACGTTTTGATATATTAAGTATGTTTTATTTTTAAACATCATTTTCTATTTCTTTTAATTTTCTCCATAGAGTAGAGCGAGTTATTTTTAGAATTTCACAAGTTTTTGTAGTATTTCTATTGTTTTCATTATAAATTTTATAGATATATTTTTTTTCTAATGTCTTTAAATCTAAATTACTACATTCAAAATCATTATTATTCTTATGTGATATATTATTTGTATATTCATTTTTATATTTTTCTAATAAAATTGAATCAAATGATTCTACAATAACAGCCCTTTCCATCATACCTTCCAATTCTCTTATATTACCTTCGTATTCTCGTTCAAGAAGTGCTTGTTTAATATTTGGAGTGATAATTAAAGGTGTTTTGTTGTATTTGATTGAATATTTATGTATAAAAAATTCTGATAATTTTATAATATCTTCTTTTCTTTCTTTTAATGAAGGAAGGTGCAATGTTAGTATATTTATTCTAAAATAAAGGTCTTGTCTAAATAAACCATCACGCATCATATTTTTTAAGTCTTTATTTGAAGCACAGATAATTTTCACATCTATAGGAATAACTTTATCACCACCAATTCTCATAACTTGTTTTTCCTGTAAGACTCTCAATAATCGACCTTGAAGTTCAAGAGGAATTTCACTTATTTCATCTAGAAAGATTGTACCTTCATGTGCTAACTCAAATACTCCTGATTTACCTTTTTTTCTTGCACCTGTAAATGAACCTTCCTCATAACCAAAAAACTCACTCTCTATTAAAGATGGAGGTATAGCAGCACAATTTACAGCAACAAAAGGTGCATTTTTACGCTTACTATAGTTGTGTATACTTTGGCAAAATAGTTCTTTACCAACACCTGACTCTCCAGTAATAATCATTGGAGTGTCATAACATGCATATTTTTTAGCAATTTCTATACAATCTTTTGTTTTTTCACTAGCATGGATTATATCATCAAAAGTGTATTTAGCAGATAGACCTTTATTTAATAGACTCCTTCTTATTGTATGTTCAAAAGAACTTATCTCCTTACTATCTTGAAATGTAGAAACAGCTCCTTGAATTTGACCATCAACTATGATTGGAACTCTATTTGTAATAATTTTTGTACTTCCTATATTTTGTATTTCACCAATTTGAGGTTCCATAGTTTCAACTACTTGTGGAAGAACCGTGTTTGGAATAACATCGATAACATTATGATAAAGTGCATTTTCCTTTTTTATACCAAATATTTTTTCAGCACTCTTATTAAATAATGTGATTTTAAAATTTTTATCAACTGTTATTATTCCATCATGTACGAAATCTGTCATAGCTTCTATCTGTAATCTTCTTTTTTGTTCATCTTTGGTTGCTTCAAGTATTTGTTCTGCTTGTTGAATGGCTCTAAGTATGTTCTCTTCTCTAGATTCAATTAATATTCCCTTACAATTAAGTCTTTTAACAATATGTGCAACAGTAGTATCTCCTATATATGTGTTGATACCTTTTTTTCTGTATTTTTCTATAGCATCATAAATCTCTTCTTCTTTTTCAATTTCAATCATAGTTATTTTTTTATTCAATATTTCTTCTATAATATCGAAGCCATAGATGACGTTATTAAATCCAATTATTCCAAATGGTTCATCGGAATTTTTTACTTCTTTATAGCTTTTTATAATATCATAAGCATCTACTTTAATTTCAACTATAGGTATGTTGTAGGTAGCTTTTAACATATTGTAAGTCCCACCTCGGCTTATGATAACTCTAGTACCATGATTAATACTTTTTTCAGCAAGAGGTATACCTTCTTTTAGATTGCCAAATACAACATCAATATTTGTATATTTGTTTTTTTTAACTATGTGAATTGATTTTTCATAGGTTCCTTTAGTGGGAGCAATAACGAGTATTTCTTTCATAATGATTCCTCCATATTTCATCAAATAAACTTAAATATTATCTCATGACTAAATTTTATCAGTTATATTTTAATATTTTACTTTATATTTAATTATAAATAAAGTATTTTTAAAAAGAACATTATAAAAGACTGCATCAAAGTTAACTTCTAAAATTCTAAAGTTTCATCTTCTTACAGTCTTTTAATATCTAATATCTATTTGTCAAATCTATCTACTCTAAATAATTTCATATATTTCACTCCTAACATTTATTATGTATGAATGTATTATTTTCTATAGTAAATGATATTATATATTTTAATTATATAGTTATATGGGTATGTATAGATAAAATGTGATAACATTTTAGTATAAAACATATGTATAATATATTTAATAAATACTTTATTTTAAGTAATATAGTATATAATGTTTGTTAACAAGTAAAAAAATTGAGTAAAAGTTAATTAAAAATTTAAAGTAGGAGGTAAATTTATGCTTTCAAAAGATATAGCTTCAAAGGTATTAGAAAAGTGTCTAATTACTGGAGGAGACTTTGCTGAGATTTTTGAAGAAGATACTATAAATAATTCTATTAGTTTAATAGATAATAAAGTAGAAAATGCAATAGGCGGGAGAAATTATGGTATAGGAATAAGAATATTTAAAGGATTAAAAAGCATATATGCTTATACAAGTGATAATTCGTTAAATAGTTTGTTGGATGTAGCATATAAAGCTGCTGTTGCGTTAGGAAAATTAGAGGATGGAAAAAGTGTAATATTAAATGACAGTAATAAAATAAATAATATACATAATATAAAAATTTATCCAAATTCAATAGCTAATAAAGATAAAGTAAACGTAATGAAGGTTGCATATAAGAGTGCAAAAGAATTTAGTAGTGATATATCTCAAGTAAGTGTTAGTTATTTGGATAAAGACCAAAAAATATTAATTGCAAACACTGAAGGTATATATGTTGAAGATAGAAGAATAAGAACCAGACTTGGAATAAGTTCAATTGCATCTAAAGGTACTGAAAATCAAACTGGATTTGAAGGACCTGGAGGTTGTAAAGGGTTTGAAATATTTGAAGAAATAGACCCAGAATACTATGCAAAAGAATCAGCTAGAGTAGCACATACTATGTTGCATGCTAAAAATTGTCCAGCAGGCAATATGATGGTAGCAATAGATAATGGATTTGGTGGAGTAATATTTCATGAAGCTTGTGGACATTCTTTAGAAGCTACATCAGTTGCAAAGGGCAATTCCGTATTTGCAGATAAATTAGGTCAACAGATTGCTTCTACAAAGATTACAGCTATAGATGATGGTACAATACCAAATTACTGGGGTTCTATGAATATAGATGATGAGGGAAATCCAGCTCAAAAAAATATACTGATTGAAAATGGAATTTTGAAGTCTTATATGATAGATAAACTTAATGGTAGACGAATGGGAATGAATCCTACAGGAAGTTCTCGTAGACAAAACTACAAATTTGCTCCAACTTCAAGAATGACTAACACTTATATTGCTGCTGGAGAAGATAAACCAGAAGACATTATAAAGTCAATACCAGATGGACTTTATGCTAAAAAAATGGGGGGTGGCTCTGTAAATCCTGTAACAGGAGAGTTCAATTTTGCAGTTTCAGAAGGTTACTTGGTAAAAAATGGAGAAATACAAGAGCCAGTTAGAGGTGCTAGTTTAATTGGAAAAGGTAGCGAGGTACTTATGAATATAGATATGGTTGGGAACAACTTAAAACAAGCTCAAGGGATGTGTGGTTCATCATCAGGAAGTATACCAACTAATGTAGGTCAACCTATGATAAGGGTGAAAGAAATTACTGTAGGTGGAAGATAGGAGGGATAATTGTGGAACTTAAAAGTTTTAATGATATATTATTTAAAAAGGCTATAAGTGAAGGCTTTGAAGAGTGTGAAGTATATTATTATACAGGAGAAAATTTAAGTATAAATATATACGAAGGAGAAGTTGAAAAATACAGTCTTGATAAATCTTTTGGTTTATCTTTTAGAGGAAAAATAAATGGAAAGATAGGTTACTCTTATACAGAAATTTTAGATGATAAAGCTGTTGATATGTTGATAAAAAATGTAAAAGATGGAGTAAATACCATTGAAAATGAAGATATACAATTTATATATGAAGGTGATAAGCAATATAGTAAGGTAAAAACTTATTCTAAAGAGCTAGAAAATTTAGAAGCAGATAAGTTGATTGATTTAGCTTTAGAAATGGAAAGAGAGACTAAAGCTTATTCAGATAAGGTAGTAAATTTATCTAAGTGTACTATATCTTATTCTGTATCGAGTAATGGTATATGTAATACTAAAGCTCTTGATTTAAGCAATACAACCAATATCCTTATAGGGTTTGTAGTTCCTATCATAGAAGACAATGGACAAAAATATGATGGAATAGGATATAATATAGCAACTTCTATTGAAGAAATAAAGCCTTGTGAGATAGCAAAACTTGGTGTTGATGATGCTTTATCTAAAGTAGGTGGTAAGAGTATCCCATCAGGTAAATATAAAACTATATTGTTTAATGAAGCTATGGTATCTTTACTTAGCACATTTTCTGGAATATTTAATGCAGATTCAGCTCAAAAAGGATTATCTCTATTAAAAGGTAGAGAAGGAGATATGATAGCATCTTCTATAGTTACAATGGTTGATGACCCGCTTTTAGAAAATGGTATGGCATCTACTCCTTTTGACGATGAGGGAGTAGCTACATTTAAAAAAGAAATTATTTCAAATGGAAAGCTTATAACTTTACTTCATAATTTAAAGACGGCTAATAAGGCAAATGTAAAGACTACAGGAAATGGAATAAAATCTTCATATTCTTCACCTATAGGTATACATCCAACTAACTTTTATATAGAAAAAGGAGATAAATCTCTAGATGAAATTATGAAAAATATAGGTGAAGGCTTGATGGTTACTAGTTTTGCAGGTCTTCATTCAGGCGCAAATTCAGTAACAGGAGACTTTTCTTTAGCAGCTAAAGGCTTTTATATTAAAGAAGGTAAAAAAGTATTTCCAGTAGAGCAAATTACTGTTGCAGGTAATTACTTTGATTTATTAAAAGACATTGAAGTTGTGGGAGAAGATTTAGAATTTCCAATGAGTAGTATAGGCTCACCTTCAGTTGTTATTAAAGAGTTATCAGTAGCTGGAAAAGATGAATAATTAAAAAGTAATTTTGTAAGCAAAAGGCTATGTTAATTTTAATTAACATGGCTTTTTATTATTTACGTTATATAATAAAGTCGCAATGCATATAATTAATATCATATGTTAGATTTAAAGGAGGATATATTATGAGTGATGTACATTACGATATGCACAAAAGAAAGGGATATTCAAGTGATGAACCATACCCAGAAATAAAAGTCTTAGGACCAAATAAGTACTATGCAGAACTATTGATGGATGATTATTCTGGTAGAGCTAGTGAATTTACAAGTGTAACACAGTACTTATATCATGATTTTGATTCAGAGAAAAATTATAAAGAACTTAATGAAATGTGGGTAAATATATCTATAACGGAAATGTTACATATGGAGATATTGGCAAAGACTATAAGATTATTGGGTGGAAATCCTGTATACAGAGGTTCTACAAGTTCATGTGGTGCATATTGGAATGGAAGTTTTGTATATTATGGAGACTCCATTTGCGACAGACTAAAATCAGATTTACATTTAGAATATGTAGCTATTGATAATTATTATAGAGATATAAGTATTATAGAAGACCCTTATATAAAAGCTATATTAAATAGAATAATTTTAGACGAAAAAGTTCATGTAGGTTTGTTTAAAAAAGCAATAGAAAAGTATTGCGAATAAACTCGAAAGCTTAGTTATTAATTATTTTATTCATATATATAAAATAGATATCATACATTTTCTTGAAGGGAGTTGCTATTGATATGTATTATGTGTATGTAAATGATATAAATATAGCAGTTTATGATTTAAATCCGAGTGCTAAAAAAACAGTACTTTTTATACATGGTTGGCCGTTAGGACATAAGATATTTGAATATCAAACCAATATACTTCCAAAACTTGGATATAGAACAGTTTCAATTGATTTAAGAGGATTTGGTAAATCTGATGCAACAGCAGGAGGATATACCTACAGCCAAATGGCGGATGATATTTATAAGGTGGTACAGGCCATTGGATTAAAAGATTTCACTCTTGTTGGATTCTCAATGGGTGGAGCGATTGTACTTAGATATATGAGCTTGTTTCATGGATATGAGGTATCAAAATTAGCATTGCTTGCAGCAGCAGCACCATCATTTGTACAGAGACCTCCAGAGTTTCCGTACGGTATGACACGTGAGGATGTTAATAATTTAATAGCTCAAGCATGTACTGATAGACCAGAAATGGTGACCAATTTTGGCGAAAAGGTATTTGCATCAAATCCATCAAAAAGTTTTAGAAGGTGGTTCAACGACATTGGTTTTAGTGCATCTGGTATTGGTACAATTGGAACAGCTGTATCTTTAAGAGATGAAGAATTATTTAATGATTTAAAATGTGTAAGAGTGCCTACTGGTATATTTCATGGGAAACTAGACCGAGTATGCCCATATGAATTTGCAGTTTTTATGAATGAAAAAATAGAAGATTCAACTTTATATACTTTTGAGTATAGTGGTCATGCTATATTTTATGATGAACTTAAACTATTTAATCAAGAATTCTTACAGTTTTTAGAGGAATAAAGATATTTTGTTAGTGCTTAAAAAAGAGTAAGATTACGTGTAAAAGGTTACTCATAGAGATGTGAAACTTTTACCTTCATCAAGTATACTTGAAATGGCAACTTTAGGAGGAGCAAAATCTATAAATAAATTAGACTCACTAGGTTCCACTCCAAATAATATAGAAACCTCTATTATAGATGGAAAAGTGATTATGGAGAATAATCAGATAATAACTGTAGATGAAGAAAAAATACTACATAAAACTCAACAAATCTTAAATAAATTAATAGCTAATGTTGGTCTAGGAAATGTACAGTGGGGAAAAATAATTTTATTTTTACACGTCAAAAACTTCATTATGATATTAAAAATCAAATAGACTTAATGGGATATAAATATTGATAATAAAATTTTGGTTATAGTGGATTAATATTTATGACTTAAAAGGAGGAATTGTGGAGATGAACACCGATTTAATAGTAATTGGTGGTGGACTGGGAGGGTATGTTGCAGCAATTAGAGGAGCTCAACTTGGATTAAATGTTGTAATTATAGAAAAAGGTGAAGCAAAACTAATAAGTAGAGATTCTGTAGAAATAAAATTGGATGATGGGCCAAAGAAAATAATATTGTAAAAATAAACAGCATTCAAAAAGAGTAACTATTAATATAGCCCCTTTTAATATATATTCAATTATAGATATTAAAAGGGGTTAATTTAGTGTATAAAAATTATTTGTAATAAAGTAAGATATATTAATAAATATGATAGAATATATATTATAAATTAAATTTATTAATATAAGGGGGGAACTTTGAGTTCTTATAGATTTCTTGCATTATAAGAACCAATACTTTATGCGGGAATTATTAAATGTAACACTTATAGTAATACTTGTTTTGATAAATGCTTTTTTTGTAGCTTGTGAATTTGCTATGGTAAAACTTCGTAGTTCTAGGATAGATACCATGATAGCTGAAGGTGATGATAATGCAAAAAGATGTAAAATAATAAAAGACAATTTAAATTCCTATCTTTCTGCATGTCAACTTGGTATAACACTTTGTTCGCTTGCATTAGGGTGGATGGGAGAATCTACAGTTAAAGAGTTGATTTTACCAGTAGTAAGCATATTTAATCTTAGTGAAAGTATTATATATACTATATCAATTTCTATTTCTTTTTTAATTATAACAATGATGGAGGTTGTAATAGGAGAACTGGTTCCTAAGGCTTTAGCACTTTATAATACAGAAAGAATAATGTTGAGTACATCTTTTTTATTAATAGGATTTTATAAGTTAACATATCCAGTAATATATTTTTTCAATCTAAGTACTGATTTATTTCTTAAACCATTTGGATACTCACAAGCTGATGAGGTTGCTGAACCCCATACAGGTGATGAAATAAGGCTATTAGTGGAAGAAAGTTATAAAAGTGGACTTATAGATGAATCAGAGCAAAGATTAGTTGATAATATTTTTGAATTTGAGGAAAAGAAAATTAGAGAGATAATGGTGCCTAGAACTGATATGGTATGTATATATGAAAATGATTCAGAAGAAAAGATATTAGCTATTTTAAAAGAAGAAGGTGTTACAAGATATCCAGTATGCAGAAAAAATAAAGATGATATATTAGGTTTTGTACATATAAGAGATTTATATAATCAAAAGATAAATGAAGATAAAATTGAACTAGAAGATATATTGAGAGATATTATATATATATCTGAAAATTTAACTATAGATAAAGCTCTTGAGAGAATAAGGAAAGAAAAGCTTCAACTTGCTATAGTTGTAGATGAATATGGTGGTACATCTGGTGTGGTAACAATAGAAGACATACTAGAAGAAATAGTTGGAGAAATTCAAGATGAATTTGACAAAGAAGAGACTCATATTAAGAAAATAGGGGCAGGTTCTTATTTAGTTGATGGGACTGAATCGATTAACTATATTAATAAGTATTTTGGTCTTGATATAGAACATGATGGATTTGACAGTATAGGCGGGTGGATATCATATATGCTCGGTTCAAATATTAAAGTAAATCAAAGTGTAACTTTTGAAAATTATAATTTTGCGATATTAGAATTGGATAAATTGAGGGTTGTAAAATTAATCATAAAAAGTGTAATATAATTATATCAAAAAATATTGGAGGAATTGTATGCAAAAAGTAGAAGGAATTATTTTTGATATGGATGGAGTTTTATTTGATTCAGAGAGAATCTCTCTTGAATTTTGGATAGAGACGTTTGAAAAGTATGGATATACTATGACTAAGGAAATTTATACATCAGTTATGGGAAGAAATCGTAAGGGGATAATAGAAGGTCTTACAAACATATATGATAGCTCTGTACCAATAATAGATTTGTATGATGAAAAAACTAAAAATATGATTGAATTTATGGATAGAGAAGGAGCTCCTATCAAATTAGGAGTTAATGAATTAATCTCTTTTTTAAAGGAAAGTGGCTACAAAATGGCTGTTGCAACATCTACAAAGAGAGAAAGTGCAGTAAAGAGATTAACCAAAGCAGGGTTAAAGGAGTACTTTGATGCTATAGTTTGTGGAGATGACGTTATAAATTCTAAACCAAATCCAGAAATATTTTTAAAAGCAGCTAAAGAAATGAGCATTAATCCAAAAAATTGTATTGTTATAGAGGATTCCCCTATGGGAGTGGAAGCTGCATATAACGGTGGTATAAGATGTATAAATGTACCAGATTTAAAAGAGCCAGATGAAAAAATTAAATCACAATCACATAAGATACTTGAAAATTTATTAGAGGTTAGAGAATACCTAAAAAGTTTGAACTCTAAAGAATGTCACAACCTATAATATAAAATATTAATTAAATAAATTAAATATAATTTATTTAATTTAGAATAAATCCATGAATATGAGAAAAAATAAGTATAAACAATTAGGAGGAATATTCATGGATAATGTAGGTTCTCTATTATATTTTTTATTTAATTTTTTCTTGTATGGTTTTATAGGTTGGATAATTGAAAATCTATATAGTTATTATAAACAAGGTCATTTTCAAGAAGATGGATTTTTAAATGGACCATTTAAACCAATGTATGCAATTGCAATGTCGATTATAATAGAGGTCTCAAGGTTTATTGACCCCAATAATATATTTGTATTGCTTTTATTATGTCTAGTAGTGCCAACAGTCGTAGAGTATATTACAGGAATACTTATGAAAGTATATTTTAATAAGGTCTATTGGGATTATTCAGATTATAAATACAATAGTAGAGGGATAGTATGTCTAAAGTTTTCTATATATTGGACTATATTGACTTTTATTGGAGTTAGATATTTTCAAGTATATATAGTTGATAATTTGTATAGTATTATAATTCCTTACTGGCCAATTCTTGTAACCATATTGTTAACAGCATTGTTTGTGGATGAAATTTTTACTATAAAGTTTTTGAGAGGAAATAAAGATATAGTAGAAAGATAGCTTTAAAAATATAGGTTAAATTTAGATTGTAGTTAAAAGAAAGCTATGTTAAAATGGTGAAATAATTTAAAATTAGCTTTCTTTTTTATTTGATAAAATTATTTTGTAATATGGTGATAGGCTATAAAGTCTTCTATTAAAATAAAATGTAGGAAATAGGAAGTGATTTATAATGAATAAAATAAGATTTGGAATTATTGGGACAAGCAATATAGCAAATATATTTTTAAGAGCGGCATCTAGGATTAAAGAATTTGAATTGGTTGCTGTATATTCTAGAGATTTAGAAAAAGCTAGAGAATTTGGAGAGTCACATGGAGCGAATATTTTTTTCGATGATTTAGAACAAATGGCTAAATCGAATGATATAGATGCTGTGTACATAGCTTCTCCAAACGCAATGCATTCAAAGCAAGCCATTACTTGTTTAAAATACAAAAAACATGTGCTTTGTGAAAAATCGTTAGCATCTAATTTAAAAGAAGTCAAATCAATGATAAAAACAGCCAGAGATAATAATGTATTACTTATGGAAGCTATGAGGATTACATGTGTTCCAAACTTTAGAGTAGTTAAAGAAAACTTGTATAAAATAGGGAAAATAAGAAGATTCTTTGGAAGCTATTGTCAGTATTCTTCAAGATATGATAAATATAAAAATGGAATTGTAGAAAATGCTTTTAAAAAAGAATTGTCAAATGGTGCATTGATGGATATAGGAGTTTACTGTATACATCCTATGGTAAATTTATTTGGAGCTCCAAAGTCCGTGAAGGCAATTTCTCATATACTTCAAACTGGAGTTGATGGAGAAGGTTCAGCTGTATTTCAATATGATGATATGGATGCAATAATTCAGTATTCTAAAATAGCTGATTCTTATATACCATCTGAGATACAAGGAGAAGAGGGAAGTATAATAATTGAAAAACTTAATCTATTTGAAAAAGTTATTATTAGATATAGAGATGGAAGAGAAGAAGATATATCTATTTTAAAAGAAAAAGCAAAGGAAAATCCTAGAGAAATAGAAGGAATGTATTATGAACTTGTAGAGTTTATAAGTCTTATAAATAACAATAAAATAGAGTCAAATATAAATTCTCATGAAAATTCAATAATAGTAATGGAAATTATGGATGAGATAAGAAGGCAAAGTAATATTGTTTATCCAGCTGATAGTATATAGATTAGGTTATAAAATATATACTAATTTATAATATATAAAATAAATTTAATTTTAAGTTAAGTTAATATGTATACATAGTTAAGTATTAAGGTGTCAAATTATAAGCATGAAAAGCACTAAAAGGAAATTTATATTTAGTACTTCCTTTCTTTTTTTACAATTTCGTAACAGTACCAAAAAAAGTTTTGACGATTTTATTACAATTTTGTAGTTGAATATACATATCAAAACTAATATGATTAATAATAACATAAATTTGAATATTTTTAGAGGAGAGAAAATATGAGAAAATTGATATACTTTATTACACCTTTTATAATAGGCGTAGTATTTTTATTTGTACTAGACAAATTTCTTGATTCTAAAACTGATGAACTTTTGAGGAAGAAAAATCTACTTCCAATTATGGATGATACTTTAAGTGATATAAAAGATAAAGGTGTTACAGCAAATAATCATTTTTTAAGAGAAAAAGATATTATGATTTTGGGGTCATCAGAACTTAGTAATTCAACAAAACAACATCCAAAGTACTATTTTAATACGAATAGGAGCAAAAATAAGGCATTTGCAATTGGGACAGCCTATACTCAGACATTACAAGATACTGCAATATTAGGAAGTATGAATCCTAATATTGATAATAAAAAGGTTGTATTGTTAATTTCTATGCAATGGTTTATGGAGAAAGATGGAGTCACAAATCACCATTATCAGTCTAGGTTTTCACCAATACAATTTTATCGATTTTTGGATAATCCAAAAATATCTAAACAAAATAAAATTGAATATGTAAAAAAATCAAGTAAGCTATTATGGGAAAGTGAAGAGTATAAAGCAGAAGCATTATATGCGAAGTTATATGAACCTAAGAACTTGTCGGAAAAAGCTGTTAAGGTGATTTTAGAACCTTATTTTCAAGGAAGAAAGTATTGTATAGCTCTTAAAGAAAAAGGAATACTTTATAAACGATTAATTAGGCTAGATGAAAAAAGAAAAGAAAAAAGAAAGGGATCAATAAATTGGTCACATGAGAGAAAGAAAGCTATTGAAGATGCTAAAAAAAGAGTTGGTAAAAATCCGCTAAATATTGATAAATTTTATTATAAAAAACATTTTGAAGATGGTTTAGAGCAATATAGAGGAAGAGACAAAGACGTAAATTTGTTAACTTCTAAGGAGTTTGAAAGTTATAAACTTATGTTAAATGTATGTACTGACTTAGGTATCAAGCCAGTTGTTGTATTAATCCCAAGTATGGATAAATTCTATGATTTGACTGGTATCTCTGAAAAAGAAAGAACTCAATATTATGATAAAGCACAAAAGATAGCAGAAAGCAAAGGTTTTGAAGTTCTAAACCTTAAAGATAAAGGGTCAGATAAATATTATTTAAGAGATGTAATGCATCTTGGTACGAAAGGATGGGTAGATGTCTGTGAGAGATTATTTAAAATATTTAAAGAGCAATAAGGATTTGTTAACTAGTATCTGTTTAACTATGGTTATAATATTGGCAATAGGAGTTCTAACATTTACTCCATTTAAAGAATTGCCATTTATTTATAACGGATTTTAAAGGAGAATTCTTATATGAAAATTATTGAAGGAGTAAAAAAATATTCAAATACAGATAGAATAGCACTAATATGTAATGGAGATAAACTTTCTTATAAAGATTTAAATGAGTATTCAGATGCTATATCAGTATTTCTAAAAGATGTATACAAAGAGGAAGATACCCCTATAGTAATTTATGGAAATAAAGAAAATATGATAATGGCATGTATGATAGGAGCTTTAAAATCAGGTAGAGCATATGTACCTCTTGATATTAGTTTTCCACTTGATAGAGTTTTTGAAGTCACTAAAGAGATAAAACCAAAGGTATTATTTAATTTTAGTGATGAAAAAGATTTTGGTGATATTAATGTAATTGATATGGATAAACTAAAGGACATAATAAATGAATATCAGGGAAAATCATTACATAAAGAAAACTGGGTAAAAGATAATGAAAATGCATATATATTATTTACTTCAGGAAGTACAGGAAAACCAAAAGGAGTTCAAATAAGTTCAAACAATTTAGATAGCTTTTCGGATTGGATAAGCCCATATCTAAACATAGATGGAAGTGAAAAAGTAATAATGAATCAAGCGGCATATTCTTTTGACCTTTCAGTTACAACAATATATCCTGGTCTTATCCATGGAGCTACATTATTTTCAATATCAAAAGATGTATTAGCAGACTACAAAGAACTATTTAGACAATTTGGTATGTCAGATATAGCTATATGGGTATCGACTCCTTCTTTTGCAGGTGTATGTGTAACAGAAAAAGAGTTTAATAGTAAAATGCTTCCTAAGCTTGAGTCAATGATATTCATAGGAGAAGCACTTTCAAAAAATCTTACTAGAGAACTTATGAGTAGATTTCCAAATACAAGAGTTATCAATGGATATGGACCAACCGAAGCTACTGTTGGTGTAAGTGTAAACGATATGACTCAGGACGCTATAGATGATGAAAAGAGTCTTCCAGTTGGATACCCTATGTCAAATTGTAAAATAAAAATACTTGGTGAAGATGGAAATGAACTTAAAGAAAATGAAAAAGGTGAGATTATAATAATTGGACCATCAGTTTCTAAAGGTTACTTTAATAATAAAGAAAAGACTGATGAAGTATTTTTCTATGATGAAATAGATGGTGTAAAGTGGAGGGCTTATAAAACTGGAGATATTGGATATCTTTTAGATGGAAATATATATTATTGTGGAAGAAAAGATTTTCAGATTAAATTAAATGGATTTAGAATTGAAATAGAAGATATAGAAAATAACTTGAGAAAAGTACATAATGTAAAAAATGCAGTAGTTTTACCGATATATAAGGACGAAAAGATTGCTTACTTAAAAGGTATTGTTGAGTTAAATGAAAAGAATGATTTAAGTAATATTAAAAATGGGATGATAATAAAAAAGGAACTGGGAAAATATATACCTTCATATATGATTCCAAGAAATATTTCAATAATCTCTGAGTTTCCAACAAATATCAATGGTAAAATAGACAGAAAGAAACTTATGGAGGAAATTTAATGATTTTTTCACAGTATGGAGATTATTTTTATCTTTATATATTATTATTAACATCAATACCAGCAGTAATTTTAGGTCTAATGGGTAAGAATATAAAGTATTATGGTATGTTGGCAAGTTTATTTATGATATTCCTAATAGTAGGAATAGATGTCCAACTAAAGTACTTGGTAATGTTTATTATTCTTGAAGTAATAATAGTTAAAGGATATGAATATGTAAGAAGAAAAACTAAAAACAAATACATATATTGGAGTTTTTTGTTTGCATCAATGCTTCCAATAATAATCAATAAAATATCTCCAGTTACTTCCTTTGGAGTGATTGGATTTATTGGAATATCATATTTAAATTTCAGAACTATACAAATGGTTATTGAAATTTATGATGGTGCTATAAAAGAAGTTAAAATTTCAAAGATGCTTTATTTTATGTTATTTTTTCCAACCTTGAGTTCTGGACCTATTGATAGGTCAAGAAGGTTTGAACAAGACTTGGAAAAACAAATATCTAGAAAAGAATATCTAGAAGAATACTTACTGACAGGAATAAAAAATATTGTCATGGGAATAGGTTATAAGTTTGTTATAGCATTTTTGATAAATACATATTGGGTATCGATAATACCTAAAGATATGAGTTTTATAAATATTTTAAGTTATATGTATGCATATAGCTTGTACCTATTCTTTGATTTTGCAGGATATAGTTTATTTGCTATAGGTACAGGGTATATATTTGGAATACAAGTACCTATAAACTTTGACAAGCCATTTATCAGTAAAGATATGAAGGAGTTTTGGACAAGATGGCATATAAGTCTTTCAAGATGGTTTGGAGATTATATTTTTTCTAGATTTGTCATGTCATCAATGAGAAAGAAAAGATTTAAGAAAAGAACTACTGCTGCTCATGTAGCTCAGATGATAACCATGATAACAATGGGGTTTTGGCATGGTCTAACTTGGTATTACGTTGCTTATGGTGTATACCAAGGTTTGGCACTTGTTTTAACTGATATATATCAGAGAAAATCTAAATTTTATAAAAAACATAAAAAAGAAAAATGGTTCGAGAGAGTACAAATTTTCATTACATTCCACATTGTGTGTTTTGGATTGCTGATATTCTCTGGTTATTTAGCTTAATTTTAAGGAGGCAATTTTATGCAAGAAACAGTTATAGAAATATTTGAAGACGTATTAGGGACTGATGAGATAAGAGAAGATTTAGACCTTAATTTATTTGAGACGGAGCTTTTAGACTCATTAGCTATAATTGAAGTTTTACTTGAAATTGAAAATAGACTAGGAATAGAACTTCAACCAACTGATTTAGAGAGAAAAGATATGTCTACTGTAAATAATTTAGTAAAATTCTTAGAGACAAGGAAATAAATTAGTAATTAGGTTTTAAATATTAATTTATAAAATAAAATTTTACAAAGTCCATCTTATACTAATATTTGATGGACTTTTTTTATGATAATACATAGTATTTTGAAGTGAACTTCGATTAAGTAAAAAAATTTAACATATAAATATGATTTCGTAAATCTTAGGTATTATTGTAATATTATAGGAGCAAAATATATTATAGGAGGAAAATTGATGTCTTTAAATTCCATAGATAGAAAAAAAGAAATACTTAAATTATTAGATTCAAAAGGTAAGGTAAACACTAAAGAGCTAGTAAAAAGATTAGAAGTATCATCAGAAACAATAAGAAGATATTTGGAAGAATTAGAAAATGAAAATAAATTAAAAAAGGTATATGGTGGTGCTATAAAAATAAACTATGGAGTGATTGAACCAGAACATATAAAGAGAAATAATACTAACTTAGATAAAAAGCAAAGTATTGCTAAATATGCAGCTAAGTTTGTGAATGACAATGAGTCAATCATCATAGATGAAGGTACTACCAATTTGCAGATTGTAGATTATATAGTGTCTATAAACAATTTAAAGATTATTACAAACTCTTATCCAGTTCTATCAAAATTGATTTCTTATGAAAATCAAGGCTTATTTGATGGAGAAGTTATATTTATTGGAGGAAAAGTAAATTTAAAGCATCAAAGAACAGCATGTCCAATGTCAATAGATACTATGAAAGACTTATATGTAGATAAAGCTTTTATATCTAGTGAAGGTATACTTGATAGCTTTGGAATTAGTAGTATAGACCAAAATAAGGCATTGTTATCAAAAGAATATATAAAAAATTCAAAGGAAAGTTTTGTATTGTGTGATAGTTCTAAAATAGGAATTGCTAGTATGTATAAGATAGTAGATTTGGAAGAATTAGATTTTGTTATTTGTGATGTAGAGCCTCCAAATGAATGGAAAGATAAGTTAAATGAGATAAATATAACATGGATAGAAGCAAAATAAACAACATAATTTCATGTAATGCAACTAGGCTTAATAAAACCAAGTTCAAAAAATATAGTCAGTTAATAGATTAAGATTAGAAAGTAAATTTTAGATTGTAATTTAGAGTTTTATGGAAATTTGATATATAATAAAAAACAACTAGAAACAAATAAAAACAACTAAAAACAGAAATTTAATATATATTTAACCTAAATATGATGTATAATTAACATATGAAAGTTATACTTTAAAAGTAAAAACAATTAAAAACACAAAAATTCTAAAAAGAATCTATGGAGGCTATAAATATGAAAAAGATATATGGAGAAAAAATAAAAGCAGTAGTATTTGATTGGGCTGGCACAACAGTAGATTATGGATGTTTTGCACCTCTTAATGTATTTATAGAGATATTTAAAAGAAGAGGTATAGATGTAACAATGGAAGAAGCAAGAAAACCTATGGGAAAATTAAAGATAGACCATATAAGAGAAATGTGTGAAATGGATAGAATAAAAAATCTTTGGTTAGATAAGTTTGGTAAAGTGCCAACTGAGGAAGATGTAAATGAACTTTATGCTGAATTTGAGCCAATGCTATTTGAGACATTAGAAGAGTATACAACTCCAATTCCTCATGTTGTTGAAACTATTGAAAAATTAAGAAAAAATGGATTAAAAATAGGTTCTACAACAGGTTATACAAGAGAGATGATGAATATAGTTGAACCAAATGCAGCAAAGAAAGGATACTCACCAGACTTTCTTGTAACACCATCAGAAGTATCTCAAGGAAGACCATACCCTTGGATGTGCTATAAAAATGCTGAAGCTTTGGGGGTATCACCTATGAGTTCTATGGTAAAAGTAGGAGATACAATAAGTGATGTAAAAGAAGGTGTAAATGCAGGAATGTGGAGTGTTGCTGTAATAAAGGGCTCAAGTGAATTAGGTCTTACACAAGAAGAAGTAGATAACATGGATAAAGAAGAGCTAAAAGTTAAGATGGATACAGTTTCAAAGAGATTTAAAGAAGCAGGGGCACATTTTGTAATAGAAACTATGGCTGAATTAGAAGAGGTTTTAATAAAAATAGAAAATGAAATTATTAAATCAGACTTTGTACCAGAAAATGATTACATATTACTTACACCAGGACCACTATCTACTACTAAATCAGTAAGAGCATCTATGTTAAAGGACTGGTGTACTTGGGATGTTGAATACAATGACTTAGTACAAGATGTTAGAAGAAGATTAGTGTCTTTAGGAACAAAAAATACAGATAAATACACGAGTGTATTGATGCAAGGAAGTGGGACTTTCTCAGTGGAAGCTACAATAGGAAGTACTATTCCAGAGGATGGTAAACTTCTTGTAATTGCAAATGGAGCATATGGAAAGAGAATGAAAGATATATGCAATTATCTTAATATAGAATTTGTTGATTGTACATTTAAAGATATAGAAGCAGTTGATTTAAATGTAGTAGAAAATTTATTAAAAGAAAATAAAGATATAACACATATATCAATGGTTCACTGTGAAACTACTACAGGTAGATTAAATCCTATACAAGAGGTAGGGAAACTTGCAAAAGAATATAATAAGATTTATATAGTTGATGCTATGAGTAGTTTTGGGGGAATTGAGATTGATGTTGAAGACTTTAATATAGATTTTCTAGTTAGTAGTTCTAATAAGTGTATACAAGGAGTACCTGGATTTGGTTTTATAATAGCCAATAAAAAAGAATTATCTAAATGTAAAGGTATAGCTAAGTCATTGTCCCTTGATGTATATGCACAATGGGAGACTATGGAGAAGAACAATGGCAAATGGAGATTTACTTCACCTACACATGTTGTAAGAGCTTTTTATCAAGCTTTATTAGAACTAGAAGAGGAAGGTTCTGTTGAAAAAAGATATGCTAGATATAAAGAAAATCAGTTTACAATAGCTTCAAGATTAAAATCTTTAGGTTTTGACACTTTGGTAAATGATAGTGCTCAATCACCTGTAATAACAACTTTTTTATACCCTAAAAATGCAAATTTTGAATTTATGGAATTTTATACTTATCTAAAAGAGAATGGATTTGTTATTTATCCAGGTAAATTGACTGATATAGATACGTTTAGAATAGGTAGCATAGGAGAAGTTTATCCAACAGATATGGAGAGATTGGCTGATGTAATCGAAAAATTCATCAATATGTAGATGATAATGGATTATAAGTTATTATAGAGTTTTGAGACTCGTATTTAGACGTTTATATAATAAATATATAAATATTGAATAATAGGGATGTATTTTACTTAAACCACAAATCTAAGAAATTTGGATTTATAGTTTGGATATAATATTTTCTCTATTATTTTTTTATGATTATTTATAAAAATTAAAATAGGGATTAAATAAGGGTTGTTTTATTGCATATAATTATTACACTTGACAACGTAACAATGTTTTGTTATATTAAGTTCAAGGATAAAATGCGTTAATGAAAGGATATCATTATGAATGAAGGGTTAAATTCACTAAACTTTAATATAAAAAACTTTGTTGTAAATGGAAAAGCTGTTATAAAGAGATAATATTAAAGCTGAACGTGTAAGAGTGAATGGGCAACTTAGTATAGATGGAGATGCAGAAATAGATGACTTGGTTATAACTGCTCAACAGAAAGTTGATGGTAAACTGAAATGTAATAATGTTACAATAAAAGGACAATTAAGTATAAATGAAAATATGTATGCACGAGATATAAAAATATATGGTGAAATGAGAAATAAAGCAAATATAGAATGTGAAGATATAAAGGTATATGGAGCTATAAAATGTGATGGTCTTTTAAATGGAGAAAATATATATGTTTATTCAGGAGGAGGTTCTTACTGTAAGGAGATAGGTGCAACTAATATACAAATAGGAAGAAATAAAAATGCTTTTCAATTAATTAAAATTATTAATATTTTTTCTAGAAAATTTAAATGTGATTTGATAGAGGGAGATACTATTGAATTAGAGGATGCATCAATAAAAGATATACGTGGAAAAAATATATCTTTAGTAGATAATTGTGATGTTGGAGATATTGAATACAGTGATAATTTATCAATTTCAGATAATTCTACTGTAGAAAACAGTATAAAGGTGGGCTAGAGAAGTTATGGAAGAATTAATATCTAAGAAAGATTTACTGAGTAAAACTAATATATCTTATGGGCAATTATATAGATGGAAAAGAAAAAATATTATACCAGAAGAATGGTTTATAAAAAAATCAGCTTTTACAGGTCAAGAAACTTTCTTTCCAAGAGATAAAATACTAGAGAGAATAGAACTAATATTATCTATGAAAGAAGAGACTTCTCTTGATGATATTGCAAATATGTTTATGAAAAAAGATACTAATAAAGAGTTTGATATTGATTTTATTCTCAGTAAAGAAGTTATATGTAATTATACAAAGGAAATATTTCAAAAATTATATAAAAAAGAGCAGAGTATAGGTAAAAAAGAACTACTTATATTGAATGTAATAGAGAAATTCTTAGTTAAATCCACAATAACTTTTGAAGAATTAAAACTGATAATGAGTATAATAGAAGAAAACTTTACAGCAATATATAATGAAAATGGTAAAATTTATTTGTTTAGAAAGTTTGGAGTTCCATTTGTAGTAGGATGTCTGGATTATAAAAAAGTAAAATTTGAAAAAGATGTGGTTAAGATTGTTGAGATTGACTTAATGAAAGAAATAAATGATATAAGTATAAGGTTATCATAGTAGACTATCTTATATAATGTATTACAATAACTTACTTAAAATACATTTTATTTAAATATTGGGTTTAAAAATTAGATTTTTACAAGTATATAAAAATTAAAGATATATTTAGATAAGCTATAGGGATTAATGAATAATAAAACGAACCATGATGAATTACTATAAATTGTATTCAAATTACATTTTATATTTATAGTAATCTCTATGGTTCATTTTATTGCTATTAAGATAATACGGTATTTATAAAAATATTTAATATAAATATAGTAAATTGTTTAAATATAATGATTACCTTAATTTATTCAAATAATGAGTTTTTAAAATCTAAGAAATATCCTTGTGGATGAAGACATACAGGACAAGCTTTTGGAGCTTCTTTACCTACATGGATGTGTCCACAATGTGTACATATCCATTGTATATCTTCATTTCTTCTAAATAAAGTACCTTCTTCTAAATCAGTAGCATATCTACCAAATCTATCACCGTGAACCTTTTCTATTTCAGCTATATTTTCAAATAATTTAGCTATAGATTCAAATCCTTCTTCACGTGCTGTTTTTCCAAAGTTTTTATATACATCATCCCATTCTTGAAGCTCATTATGTTGTGCAGCTTTAAGATGTTGTGCTGTTTTATCATATAAATCTACAGGATATGCTCCTGATATATTTATATTTTCACCAGCAAATTCTTTTAGTTTAGAAAAGAATTGTTTTGCATGTGATTTTTCTTGGTCAGCAGTGTAATTAAATAAAGATTCTATTATATATAATCCTTCTTTTTTTGCTACAGATGCAGAAATATTGTATCTATTTCTAGCTTGACTCTCACCTGCAAAAGCTCTTAATAAATTTTCTTTAGTTTTACTATCTTTTAAATTCATATTCTACCTCTCTATCACAATAAATTTTTACAATATTTGATTCTTTTTATTTATTATTCCAATAGGAGATATAATTATGCTCAATTTAGTCAGCATTTTTAAAATTATCATTAATTTTTTTTAAAATTCTAAGAAATTCTTGTTTTTCATTTTCTGTAATATTATGGTATGCTGTTTCTTTAACTTGTGTTGAGATACTATTAAATGTATCTTCTATAAGTAATGCCTTTTCTGTAAGCTTTATATACGTGACACGTTTGTCATTAGTACATTTTTGTCTTTCTATATATCCTAGATTTATAAGTTTATTAACCAACACTGTAACAGTAGATTTATCTTTTCCTATTTTAGTTGCAATTTCTTTCATTGTAAGTATTCCATTATTTTCATAAAGTGCAGTTAAAATATTTCCATGAGTAGGTATCAATTCATATAAACCATTTTTACTAAGTTTATTTTCAATGAATTTAATCATATTAGCCTTTGTTTTACTTATAAAATGTATAATATATTTATCTTCCATAAATTATTCTCCAATCTTTAACCTATTTAAATTAGTTTGACATAAAACTATTTATAAACTATAATTAGTTTAACATAAAACTAAATGTATTGGGAGGAAATTTATGAATAAAAAATTTAAATCATTATATATTACAGAAGAAGAAGGAAGTTTTAGAAGAAATATAGTTGAAAGAGAAATAGACACATTGCCAGAAGGCGAAGTTTTAATAAAAGTAAAATATTCTTCTCTAAATTACAAAGATGCACTTTCTGCAAATGGAAATAAGGGTGTTACTAGAAAATATCCTCATACACCAGGAATTGATGCATCTGGTATAGTAGAATATAGTAGTTGTGATGATTTTAAAATTGGAGAAGAAGTTTTAGTGACAGGTTATGATTTGGGAATGAATACTTCTGGTGGTTTTTCAGAGTATATAAGAGTTCCTTCTAGTTGGATAGTCAGACTTCCAAAAAATCTTTCACTAAAAGAAGCAATGAGTTATGGTACAGCAGGATTTACAGCAGCTTTATCTGTATACAAATTTATAAATTCTGTAGGTAATGATATGGGAGATGTATTAGTTACTGGTGGTACTGGAGGGGTTGCTGTAATTGCAACTAAAATATTGATTAAATTAGGTTATTCAGTTGTAGTTTCAACAGGAAAACTAGAAGAACAAAAAGAAGTATTACTAAACTTAGGTGTTAAAGATGTTATACATAGGTCAGAATTGGATGATAACTCAGGTAGACCTCTACTTAGACCAAGATGGGCTGGAGTAATAGATACAGTAGGAGGAAATACTTTGTCAACAGCAATAAAGACAACTGATTATTGTGGAGCAGTGACAACTTGTGGTAATGCAGGAGGAATTGAGTTTACAAGTTCAGTATATCCATTTATCTTAAAGGGAATTACTTTGTATGGTATAGATTCTGTAGAATGCCCAATGAACTTAAGATTAAAAATATGGGACTTATTATCAAATGAATGGAAATTGGACGATTTGGACGATATGGTAAATGTAGTATCATTAGAAGAGTTAAATGATAGTATAGATTCAATAATGGCAGGAAAACACGTGGGAAGAACAGTAGTTGATTTAGAAAAAATATAAGTGATTAAGTTTACGATTAGAACTTTAGGTTTTAAGTAAAAATGAGATACTTTAAATTTATTTAGGAGTATCTCATTTTTTTATGTAAAAATTTTTTGTGCAAAAGTTTGTGTAAAAAGATTATTCATGAACAATTAATTCAAATACATCTGGTCTTGAATAGTGACCTTCTGAATCAAAGTCTAGTCTACTAAGTACTATTTTTTCTAGGTCTAAATCAGCTATTAGCATCTCTTCTTTATTGAAAATAGGACCTGCTACATATTTTCCAAAAGGGTCAACTATGCAACTTCCTCCTGGACACATAATCTCTGGTTCTACATCTAGCTCCTTATAATAATTAAGGTCAGTTGGATACATATTTTTTTCAACATATTGATTACATCCTATAACGAAACATCTTCCTTCTAAAGCAATATGTTTCATGGTTGCTTGCCATTCTTCTCTTGAGTCTGCAGTAGGAGCTATATAAAGTTTTACTCCTTTAGCATAAAGAGCTGTTCTAGCTAATGGCATATAGTTTTCCCAACAAATCAATGAACCCATTTTTCCATATGGAGTGTCAACTACTGTAAGAGTACTTCCATCTCCTTCTCCCCAAATACATCTTTCTGTTCCTGTAGGTTTAAGTTTTCTATGTTTACCAATAAGCTTACCTTCTGGAGAGAAAAACAAGTTTGTGCAATAAAGAGTACAATTTATATCATTACCATCTCTTTCTGTTATGCCCATTGATAGATATACGCCTGCTTCTTGAGCCGCTTTTCCTAACAAATCTGTTGTAGCACTAGGAACTGGCACAGAATTATCATAGTATCTTTTCCAATCTTCTCTACCTTCCATTGTTCTACTTCCAACAACAAATCCAAATGAAAGACCTCTTGGATATGCAGGTATGAATGCTTCTGGGAAAACTACAATATTTGCTCCTTTTCTCCCAGCTTCTTTAATTAATCCCAATGCTTTTTCAACAGTTTTTTCTAAATCCATTATGACTGGCGATGCCTGAACAACAGCAATTCTTACATTTTTATTTTCATTGCTCATAAAAACCTCCTAAAAAATATTTAATTTATTGAATTGAATAGACTACATAAGATGTTATTTGAGAAATAAGATATTTATATTGTGAATAATAATTTAACTGTATATTTAAAATAATACATCATGATTTAAAAAATTACAATTGCACAAATATAATTGAGTTCAGATATTTAAACTTAATAACTTATAATATTTTTTTACTTAGTATAAAGAACATTAAATTGTCTTATTTAGAATGAATAGTATTTATTTCTTAGCAAACAATAATTGAAAATAAAACTTTTATATGATTAAAGTCTAAAGAAACAAAGTTAATATAAGATAATATAATTAAGTAGAAAATAATAAAGAAAATTTATTAGACTAGATAACTTAAGGAGAATTTTATGACAGAAAAAATTTATTATAATGGAAATATCATCACAATGGAAGACTCAATATGTGGAGATGCTATTCTTATCAAAGACAAAATAATAAAAAAGATAGGAACAAAAGAAGAAGTATTTGCCCTAAAAGATAAAGACGCAGAAGTTATAGATTTACAAGGCAAGACATTGATGCCATCTTTTATAGATTCACATAGTCACTTAATAGCTTTTGCTACTACACTAAAGTTAATTCCATTAGAAGATGCAACTAGTTTTAAAGACATAATAAAAAAAATAAAGGATTTCAAAGAGACAAACAATATAAACAAGGGTGAGTGGATAATTGGATTTTCATATGATAATAATTTCTTAGAAGAACATAGACATCCAGATAAATACGTGCTAGACAGTGCATCTTCAGAGAATCCAATACTAATTTCACATGCTTCTGGTCATATGGGAGTTGCAAACACCTTAGGACTAAAGCAACTTGGTGTTACTCATGAAACACAGGACCCAGAAGGTGGGCATATAGGTAGAATAGAAGGCAGTGAAGAACCAAATGGATATTTAGAGGAGAATGCATTTTTTAATGTATCGTCTAAAATAAAACAACCATCACCAGATGACATTTTTAACTCAATTGAAAAAGCGCAGGACATATATCTAAGTTATGGTATTACAACAGTTCAAGAAGGCCTAATGGCAGAGAATCAATTTAACCTTCTAAAGACAATGGCAAATCAAAAGAAATTAAAAATTGATACTGTAGGGTATGTGGATTTGAAAAAAAGTAAGTCTGTAGCAGATGACAATAGAGATTTTATAAAGAAATATAAAAATAGATTTAAAATAGGTGGATATAAGATATTCTTAGATGGTTCTCCACAAGGTAAGACAGCATGGTTAACTAGACCGTATGAAAATTCAGATGATTACTGTGGATATCCTATATATAAAGATGAAGAAGTAGAAAAATTTATAAAGACTTCACTAAAAGAAAAAATGCAGCTTTTAACTCATTGTAATGGAGATGCAGCAGCAGACCAATTAATAGATTCATTTGAAAAGAATTTAAAAGAAGAAAATAGTAAAAATGATGCAAGACCAGTTATGATACATGCTCAAACGGTAAGAGCAGACCAAGTTGATGGTATGAAGAATATAAATATGATACCTTCATACTTTGTAGCTCACACATACTATTGGGGTGACATTCATATCAAAAACCTTGGAGAAGATAGGGCATTTAAGATTAGCCCACTTAAAACGACTATAGAAAAAGGTTTAATTTACACTCTTCATCAAGATACACCAGTAATAGCTCCTAATATGCTGGAAACAGTATGGTGTGCTGTTAATAGAATTACAAAAAAAGGTATACAAATAGGAGAAAATGAAAAGATAAGCCCACTAGATGCTTTAAAGGGTGTTACTATAAATGCAGCATATCAATATTTTGAAGAAGATAAAAAAGGCTCAATTAAAGAAGGTAAATTGGCTAATTTGATAATATTAGATGAAAATCCGCTTACAATCGACACTATGAAAATAAAAGATATTAAAGTGTTGCAGACTATAAGAGAAGGAGAAGTATTGTATTCTTTAAAGTAGATGTAAATTAGATACTTTATCATTTATATAAAAATAGGTTTAGATAATAAATTAGGTAGAATTAAATAAAATTACAGTTAAATCAACAATTATTTTTTTTATTAAATTTTAATTATTATATTGAAGATTTATCAGTATAATTTTATTAATTCTACTTTTTTAAAGAAATATCAATTTATTAAAGTTATCTATGTACTATATAAAATAATTAAGCAGTTATTAGTTTATGAAACAACTATGTATATTACTTTACAGTAAGATTTTGGAGCTAAATTTATAATATCAAATTTAAATTCATTAATGGATTACATTACAACATTTCATATAAAATATATTGTGAATCTTGGGAAACTACTATTCTTCTTTGAGTATTTCTTACAATCAGTTCTAAAAAATTCAATTTCATACCTATACTTGAATTATTCATTAAAATTGTTCTATATAAATAAGAGATATATTATAATATAAAGAAACTTATATGAAAGTTAATAACTATACAAGATTGATAAAGAAAAAGTCAAAATAGATAATTGATTGGCAAAATCGATATAATTATAATGAAGTTAAATCTAGAAATATTCTCTTAAAATTAAATTATATTGATTTAATTAAATATAATTTGACAATGAGTAAAAAAGTGAGTAAAATATAAATAAAATAAAAATAATAGGTTCGGATAAAATAAAAGGGTTTCTTAACCTCAAGCATAAAGTATATTATCGAAGTTATTTGAGATTAAGAGATAAAATCCAATCTTAGGTACTGAGGAGGAAAAAATGCTTGATATAAAAAGAATAAGGGAAAATTTAGATTGTATAAAAAAAGCAATGGAAAGAAGGGGCGAAAAAGCCTTTAACCTTGATGAAGTAGTTAAGTTAGATGATGAAAGACGAAAGATTCTTCAAGAAGTTGAAGTTATGAAAAATGAACTAAATACAGCATCTAAAAATATACCAAATCTTATAAAAGAAGGTAAAGATGTAGAAAGTGAAAAAGTTAAACTAAAAGAGTTATCTGATAAAATTAAAGTAATAGACCAAAACCTTAAAGAAGTAGAAGACAAGATGGAATACTTATTAATGAGAATACCAAACGTACCACATCCAGAAGTGCCACAAGGTGAAACTGACGAGGACAATGTTGAGGTAAGAACTTGGGGGAAGACTACTACTTTTGATTTTGAATCTAAGGCTCATTGGGAAATAGGAACTGAGTTAGGTATACTTGACTTTGAAACAGCTAGTAAGATAACTGGTTCAAGATTTACTCTTTATAGAGGATTAGGAGCTAGGTTAGAAAGAGCATTATTAAATTTTTACTTAAATACAAATACAACAGTAAATGGATATACAGAAGTTATTCCACCATTTATGGCAAATAGAAATAGTTTTTTAGGTACAGGTCAACTACCTAAATTTGAAGAAGATATGTTTAAAATAGAAGGGCTGGACTATTTTCTAATTCCAACATCAGAAGTTCCTTTGACTAACATACATGCTAATGAAATACTTAAATTTGAACAATTACCAATAAATTATACAGCTTATACTCCATGTTTTAGGTCAGAAGCTGGTTCTGCTGGAAGAGATACAAGAGGTTTAGTAAGACAACATCAATTCAACAAAGTAGAAATGGTTAAAATAGTAGCACCAGAAGAATCTTACAATGAATTAGAGAAACTTACTAACAATGCTGAGACTATGCTACAATTATTGAAATTACCATATCGAGTAGTAAAGATATGCACAGGTGATTTAGGATTTACAGCTTCTTTTAAATACGACGTGGAAGTTTGGATGCCAAGTTACAATAGATATGTTGAGATTTCATCTTGTTCAAACTGTGAAGATTTCCAAGCTAGAAGAGCAGGAATAAGATTTAAAAGAGATAAAGATTCTAAAGCTGAATATGCACATACATTAAATGGCTCTGGATTAGCTATTGGAAGAAGTGTTGCAGCTATATTGGAAAATTATCAACAGGAAGATGGTTCTGTAGTTGTTCCAGAGGTTTTGAGACCATATATGGGAGTTTCTGTTATTAAATAAGAGTTAAATTATGTATTTTTAAATAATACGATAAACTAGAAGCAATTAAAAAATAATAATGAATATAAAAAAGTGTACAAACTAATGAATATTGATATAGTAAGCTATCATATGAAAGAGTATGTACACTTTTTTATTTACTAAATTTACAAAAAAATAAATATAAATAATTTGCAAGTAGAAAGGAATTTTTTATGAAAGTTCAAAAGACAGAGTGGGGATATATTGAATGGAAACACACTTATGACGAAAACAATCCAAAACAAGCTATGAATATATATATTGCAGTAACTATGCAAGGTAAAAAACATTTTAATCATGTTCATTATGGTCAAGAGCAAATGATATATATTTTAGAAGGTGAGGGTCTGTATATTATTAACGGAGTCTGGAAGCCTTTTTACCAAGGTATGATTTTTTATATAGAATCTGGAAGTACACATGAAACTATAAATACGGGTGATAGAGCTATAAAAGAGCTTATTGTTTCAAATAATGTAAGTGATATAGGAGAAAGTGAAGTTATAGAAATTAATCCTAATAATTATTTGAAGAAGACTTTAATAAATTATAGTGAAAGCACTTTAAATTTATATGCAGCAATAGAATCAATTCGTGGTCAATTTATAGACCCATTTAAAATTCCATTAATTATATATGATGATTCATGGAATATAGTTTTAAAAAATCCTTATTTTCCTCTATTTTGTTTTGAAGAATGTAATCCTATGAAATTTCCTCAAAATTGTGATTGTATGAATCAAAAAAGTAGCAATCAATTTGTATGTAAGTATGGGATAACAATATATAATATCCCAATATTATACAAAAACAATAGTATAGGAGTTATAAGAGGAGGATATGTATTATTATCTGATTTAAATTTAGATACAACGCATAGTAATTTATATGATATACCAGAAGGTGCTGCTAGAAGTATAAAACGTCTTTTAAAACAAATATCTAAAAATATAATAAATTTTTGTTCATTCAATGACATAAGAAAGGATTTACAAGAAAAAGAGAATGCTATTGCAAGAACATATCATTATGGAGAGCAACTTGAAATGAACTTAAGGGTAGCTCAAGATATGGTTACCAACTTAAGAATAAATCATCATTTTTTATTTAATACTCTAAATTCAATGGCAAGTATAGCACTTGATGATGGTAGTTATGATTTATATAGTGCAATAATAGATTTATCAAAAATGTTTAGATACACAATGAGGTCTGATTTACGATTTGTAGAATTAGAATCAGAAATATTGTATATTAAAAATTATTTAAACTTACAGAAATTGCGTTATGGAGATGCACTTAAAGTAAAGTATCTTATTCCTGAGAAACTCTATAGTCTTTCTGTACCTTTTAACTTTATTCAACCTATTGTAGAAAATGCTTTTACACATGGATTTAGAGATATTGATACAGAAAAGCGAGTTGATATAATTGCAAGAGTAGATTCTAAGTATGCTATTATAGAAATTCATAATAATGGAACTATTTTAGAGGAAAATAATATAGACAAAATAAAGGAAGGTATTCGTAGTAATAATGGTCATGGGCTGTCTTTGATATATACAAAATTTACATCTGCTTATGGAAATGATTTTGATATGGATATAAAGTCAAGTGATAAAGAAGGAACTTACATAATGATTAAAATTCCTATTGAAAATTATAAGGAATATGTATAGAACTTGTGTAAACTTAATAAGTTTTATAAATGTTAAGAAATATATTAGATGTTTTATATATCTTACTTTTTTATATTATTAAGCTAAAAGGGAGGAATTCTCATGAGAAAAGCACTAATAATAGATGATGAAGAAGCTGTTTTAAAAATAATAACACACTTTATAGAAATGAAAGATATGCCAATAAAAATTGTTGGTAAAGCAACATCTGGTGATGAAGCAGTAGAGAAGATAATTAGTTTAGAACCAGACATAGTTTTTATAGATATTCAAATGCCAATATATAATGGGTTAGAAGTAATAGAAAAAACATCTCATCTGTCTAAAAAAATAAACTTTGTAGTAATAACTGCTTTTGACTATTTTGAATATGCACAAAAAGCTTTAAGGCTAAATGTGAAAGATATACTCCTTAAACCATTGGATATGAACGAGTTTACTAGGTCTGTAGAAAATATTATCGGTTATCAATATACTAATAATAATTTATTAAATGAGATACTAGAGTATATAAATTTAAATTATGGTAAGGACTTAAAGTTAAATGATTGTGCTAAATTATTTTTAACTAATCCATCTAATATATCTAGAATTTTTAAAAGTAATTTGAATACAACTTTTATATCATATCTAAATCATGTAAGAATAGAAAAATCTATTGAATTACTTGAAAATACTACAAAAAGTATAAATGAGATTGCAGAAATAGTTGGATATAATAGTCTAAACAACTTCTACAAGAATTTTAAGATAGAAAAAGGAATGACTCCAAAAGCCTATAAATTAAATACTAAAAATTGAGATTGATAAATAAAAAGTCAATATAGATAATTGTTTGAGTGTGTCTGAATAAGTATACTTTAATTATAGTAAAAATTAAAGCGCTTTAAACATATTTAATGATATTAAACCTTATAAAAGATGTACCTATTTATATAAAAAAATATATATAAATAAAAATAAAAAGATATACAAAATAAAAAAAGCAAATAAAATACTGTTCAAAAAAGACAGAATTTTCATTTAATTTGCTGAGAATTTATATTTGTTGAAGAAGGTAACTTTATAATGGAGGTAGTTTAATATGTCAGACAAAGTGAATGTGAAAAATATTATCTGTATTGCAGGGGCTTATTTAGCAACAGCAATTGGTTCTGGATTTGCTACAGGTCAAGAAATACTCCAATTTTTCGCCTCCCAAGGGTATATGGGGCTAGTTGGAGCATTAATATCAATGGTGTTATTTTCATTTCTTGGTGCTGAAGTTATAACTAGAGGTAGAGAATTAAAACTTAAAGAACCAACGAGAATTTATACTTTTTATTGTGGAAAGATTTTAGGAAAATTTTACGAATGGTTTAGTCCAATATTTTTGTTTGGAATTCTTATAGTAATGATTTCTGGTGCAGGTTCAACTTTAACTGAATACTATGGTATAAATCCTTATTTGGGAAGAGTTTTGATGGCTGTTGCTACGTTAATCACGGTGTCTATGGGTCTAGAAAAATTAGTAAGTATACTTGGTCGTATTGGACCAGTGATAGCAGTATTTACAATTGCTGTTGGATTAATAAGCTTGTTTAAACATTTTGATGGTTTATCTATGGTTGGAGAAGCTATGAAGAATATTGAAGTTACAAAAGCATCAGGAAGTCCAATAGTTTCAGGTGTAATTTATAATACATTAAATATTATTGTAATGATTGTTTTTTTAACAGGAATGGGAGCTTCTATTGAAAGTAAAAAGGATGCTTTCTGGGGAGGTCTGTTAGGTGGAGTAGTATTTATGACTGCAGGAATCGTTATGTATTTGGCTATGATTTCAGATATAGAAAACTTATATATGAAAGAAATACCATCACTTTATTTAGCAGATAATATAGCTTCTATTGTAGGTGTACTTTTCTCAGTTGCACTTATATTAGGTATATATACAACAGCTGTTCCACTTTTATGGTCTGTAACTAATAGAATTGTTGAAGATGAGCATCCTAAATTTAAATTAATAACAACAGTAATAGCTATTTTGGCTTGTATAGGTGGATTCTTACCATTTGGTAAACTAGTAAATATTTTGTATCCGTATACGGGTTATATGGGACTTTTAATTTTAGTCTGTATGGTATATAAAGCTATTACATGTAGAGAAAAATCAACACAAAGTCAGGAATAGGGTCACTTATCAATAGTTTATAGTTAAGGGAAGTTTTCATATAATATAGATTTAAAAAGTCAAAATAGTTAAATAAATTGTAAAATATGATAATATATTTAATTAAAACGATATAGTAATATATAAATATAAACAAAGTTGCATTAAATTTATAAAAATAATTAAATTTAAAAGAGGTGTTATTATGTTAAAAACAACAAAAATTTCAGACCCAGAGTTATATAAGATTGTAGCTGATGAGTTGGTTAGACAAGAGCATAATATTGAAATGATAGCTTCTGAAAGTACAGCACCAACAGAAGTACTTGAATTAAGTGGATGTGTATTTACAAATAAAACGGAGGAAGGCTATCCAGGGGCTCGTTTTCAAGCAGGTTCTGAAGAAGCAGATAAACTTGAAACTCTAGCAATCAAACGTGCAAAAGAAGTATTTGGAGCAGAACATGTAAATGTACAGCCATATTCAGGTTCTACAGCCAACTATTGTGTATATTCATCAATATTAAAGCCAAATGATACCGTCTTAAGTATGCGTCTTGACCAAGGTGGACATTTAACACATGGTAGTACAGTTAATTTTTTACATGACATTTATAGATATGAATTTTATGGAGTAGACCCAAACACTGGGCGTATAGATTATGATGCTCTTGAAGCAAAAGCAAAAGAATGTAAACCAAAACTTATAATTGCAGGAGCAAGTTCATATCCAAGATTAATAGATTATGAAAGAATATCAAAGGTTGCAAAAGAAGTAGGAGCTTACTTTATGGTAGATATGGCACATGTAGCAGGTTTGGTAGCAGCAAAAATAATTCCTAGCCCTGTACCTTATGCAGATTTTGTTTCTTCATCCACAACAAAGACTTTCTGTGGACCAAGAAGTGGTATTATACTTTGTAAAGCAGAACATGCAAAGAAACTTGATAAAGGTGTTTTCCCAGGAACATTAGGTTCTATACATCTTAATACAGTTGCAGCAAAAGCCTTTTCACTATTGTATTTAAGTACAGATAAATTTAAAAAAATAATGGAGCAAGTTGTAGTAAATGCTCAGACTCTAGCATCTGAACTTATTTCACATGGTTTTAGTATTGTAAGTGGAGGAACTGATAACCATATAGTTATGGTTGACTTAAGAAGTAAAAATCTTACAGGTAAACAGTTTGAAAAAGCTCTTGAATATGTAGGGATAACAGTTAATAAAAATGTTATACCTGATGACCCACAATCACCATTTGTAACTAGTGGCGTTCGTATAGGTCTTACATCCATATCTCAAAGAGGTCTTAAAGAAAAAGAAGTTGTACAGATAGCAGGAATAATGAATAAGGTAGCAGAAAATATTGACAATAAAGAAGTATTAGATGAGTGTAAAGCAGAAGCTCAAGAGCTTATATCTAAGTTTCCATTATATCCAGAAGGGTATTTTGAAGATTAAGTGTATTGATTTTAGCCCACAACCTATAAAGCCTATAACATAAAACCTAATAATATATAACCGCTATAAGGTGTTGATTAATCAACGCCTTATTTTTTTTGAAAAGTAATATACAAGCTATCATAAGCATATAATTCTTTATAGATAATTAACAAGGGGGATAAAGTTATGAGGTATTATAATAAACCTACCAAAGAAGTATTAAAATACTTAAAAACAAATCCAGAAATTGGACTTGATGATAATGAGGTAGAAGAAAGGAAACTTAGATATGGATTAAATGAATTTACTATAAAAGAAGGGCGAACATTTTGGGACGAGTTGGGAGAAAGCTTGACAGAGCCTATGATATTAATTCTTATAGGAGCAGCAGTGATAAGTTCTTTTGTAGGGGAATTACATGATGCATTAGGTATTTTAGGGGCTATTTTCATTGGGATTTCAATAGGTATAATAACTGAAGGAAAATCTAAAAAAGCAGCTCATGCCCTATCAAAATTAACTGAAAATATAGAAGTAAAGGTACTTAGAAATGGAAAGATAATTAAAATATCAAAAAATGATTTAGTACCAGGAGATATTGTATATATAGAAACTGGAGATATGATACCAGCAGATGGAAGACTTATACAATCCATAAATTTGAAACTTAGAGAAGATATGCTAACAGGAGAGTCAGATGATGTAGCTAAGAATGCTGATGCTATATTGGATATGGAAGTAGTTTATTCTAAGACAGAAATAATTGAACAGGATGCAATACCTGCAAAGCAAGTCAACATGGTATTTGGAGGAACTCTTGTAGCATATGGTAGGGGGATAATGGTTGTCACTCATATTGGTGATAAGACAGAGATGGGCAAGATAGCACAGAATTTATCAAATGAAGAGCAACAAACTCCGCTTCAAATTAAATTAGGGAAGTTAGGGGCTAAAATAGCAGGCATATCAGGGGTAATAGCTACTTTATTGTGTATGTTTATGATTATACAAATGCAGAGAAAAGGTATGCTAGTCTTAGATACAAGAAGTATATTATCTTTCTTACAATCATTAGAGCCTGCTAAAAACGCATATATGGTTTGTATTGCCTTAATAGTTGCAACTGTTCCAGAAGGTTTGCCAACTATGATAAATATTACACTAGCTATAACTATGCAAAAGATGGCAAAGATAAATGCTCTAGTAACAAAGAAAGAAGCCTGTGAAACTATAGGCTCTGTTTCTGTAATATGTTCTGATAAGACAGGTACTTTAACACAAAATAAAATGATGGTGGAAGTAGCATACGTTGATGGTAAGTATATAGGTGGAGGAGAGTATCAAAGTAATAGCTATTTTGAACAAAACTGTATAGTAAATTCAACTGCAGACATAGAAAAAGAAGAAAACTCATTTAAATATATAGGAAGTGCAACAGAGTGTGCATTACTTTTATATCACAATGATAAGAACTATAATGAAATGAGAAAACAGACTTATTTGATATCACAAATACCCTTTAGCTCAGAAGAAAAGAAAATGTCGACATTAATTCGTCAAGAGGATTCAGAGATACTTCTTTCAAAAGGTGCACCAGAAGTATTATTAAAAAAATGTTCTTATGTACAACAAGGAAAAAATATTGTTCCAATAACTCCAAAAATAGAAAAAAGTATTTTAGATGAGATTAAGAAATTACAAATTAAATCTATGAGAACATTAGGATTTGCTTATAAAAAGATGAGTAAGTCTAAAACAGAAGTTGCAATAACTTCAGAAGGTGAATTGAATTTAATAGGAAATCCAAGAGGTTACATGAAGGAAGATAATTTAGTTTTTAGTGGATTTGTGGGAATAGTAGACCCACTGAGAGAAGGGGTCAAAGAGTCTATTGATAAAGCATTTTGTGCAGGAGTAGATGTAAAAATGCTTACAGGAGATAATATCAATACAGCAACAGCTATTGGTAATGAATTAGGATTATTGAATGATGGGAAAAAGGCAGTTGAAGCAACTTATATAGATGTATTGACAGATAAAGAATTGAGAGAAGAAATCAAAGGAATATCTATTGTTGCAAGAAGCAAACCAGATACAAAAATGAGAATAGTTTCTGCACTTCAAAAAAGTGGCGAAGTTGTAGCTGTAACAGGGGATGGTATAAATGATGCCCCAGCTCTTAGTCAAGCAGATGTTGGAATTGCAATGGGGATTTCAGGTACAGAAGTATCTAAAAATGCAGCAGATATAATATTGACTGATGATAGTTTCAGTACAATAGTAGAGGGAATAAAATGGGGAAGAGGTATATATGAGAATTTTCAAAGATTTATACAGTTTCAGCTTACTGTAAATATAGTGGCATTTATAATTGCTATAATATCTCAACTTACTGGTAAGGATATGCCATTTACCACAATACAATTATTATGGGTAAACATAATAATGGATGGTCCTCCAGCTCTAGCCTTAGGATTAGAACCTGTTAGAGATTATGTATTAAAAAGAAAACCAATAAATAGACATTCTGGTATAATAGCTAGGTCTATGTTTGTAAATATTATTATAAATGCTATTCTTATAATTACAATTGTATTTACTCAATCAGCTTTTAATATATTGGGAGCTACACCAGAAGAACAAGGTACTGTTATATTTTCTTTATTTGCATTCAGTGCCCTTTTTAATGCATTAAATTGTAGAGAGTTTGGTTTGAATAGTATAATACCAAATTTCTTTAAAAATAAGCTGGCATTACAAATAATAGTCGTTACGGGTGTAATTCAAATAATATTTACACAAGTATTCCAGAGTTTCTTTAATACTGTTTCTTTAGACTTTGATATGTGGATAAAAATAATATTATTTGCATCTACTATTCTGTTTTCAAATGAGTTTGTAAAGCTAATCCTTAGAACAATGAAAAATAGTGGAACTATGAATTTTAGTAGTAAAAATTAATTTTTATGAAACCGCAAAGTAGCATATATATTGTGACTTTGCGGTTTTTTCATTAGAAAAAATTTATATCAACAAGAGTTTTGGAATAGCAAAATTTTATCATTTTAAATTAAAATATATGATACAAAAAAATCATATTCTAAGTGATACTTGGGAAAAATGATACTATTATAATAAAAAATCTTTGTAAAACTTAATATAGAATATATTAAACATATATTAAGCTATAAAAATTTTATGGAATATAATAATTTGTATCTAGATGGACATATGGAATAATATTTTATTGAAGTAGAGTAATTTTTAAGAATTTTATATATAAATTATGTTATCATAAATAAAGGTATAGATTCTAAATTTTGTTAATAAAATAAAAGACAAGGAGGTAAGTTTTATGTTTTCAAAAATCCTAGTCAAAACATTTATCAGAGATAGCGAAAACGTTCAAAATACAGATGTTAGAAATAAGTATGGTTATGTGGCTGGTGTAGTAGGTATATTATCTAATTTACTTTTATTTGTGATAAAGGTATTCACAGGCATGCTAACATCAAGTATAGCTATAATGGCTGATGCATTTAATAATCTTTCTGATATGGCATCTTCAGCAATAACTATGATAGGCTTTAAATTAGCAAGTAAGCCAGCTGATAAAGAGCATCCTTTTGGACATGGAAGAATAGAGTACTTATCAGCGTTAATAGTAGCATTTATGGTGATGCTGGTTGGACTTCAATTTGTAAAGTCATCTATAGAAAGAATAGTAAATCCAGTTCCTGTAAAATTTGAAGTAATACCACTTATACTTTTGATTGCATCTATAATGATTAAAATCTGGTTGAGCCGTTTTAATAAATTTATGGGAAACAAGATTAATTCTTCAGCATTAAAAGCAGTTTCAATTGATGCTCTAGGAGACGTATTTACATCAAGCTGTGTAGTTATATCATTTATTGTAGCTAGATTTACTAGTTTTCCTATAGATGGATATGTGGGTATTGTAGTATCATTAGTAATACTTTATGCTGGTTTTTCTCTTGTAAAAGATACTATAAATCCTCTTCTAGGAGAAGCACCAGATGAAGAAATGGTAAAATCTATTATAGAATTGTTGTCATCTTATAAACATATAATAGGTACACATGATTTAATCATTCATAACTATGGAGTTGGCAGATGTATCGCATCTATACACGCAGAAATTCCATCTAACATAGATATAATGGAAATCCATGAAATCATAGATACTGCAGAGAGAGAAATATCTGAGAAATTAGATATATATTTAGTAATCCACATGGACCCAATATGTCTTGAAGATGAAGAAGTTATGTCAGCAAAAAAAGAGCTTGAAGAAATACTTAAGAAAAATAGCCTTGTAAAATCTATGCATGATTTTAGAATAGTTGGAAAGGGAAGTAAGAAGAATTTAGTATTTGATATAGTAGTCAATCCTTCTGAATTTTCCAAAGGTATGTCAGAAGACGATTTAAAAGAAGATATAACAAAATTAGTTAAGGAGATAAACCCTGAATATAATTGCGTTATTATTGTAGATAAGGATTTTATTTGATGATTAATTAATATTGTAATAAGGTAAAAAATGTAAAAAATATAGACAAGAGTATAAATGCATAATATAATAGAAATATATAATTATATTTAATATGAATATAACAATTTTAATTGTTTTTTATGAAATATTATAGAGATGTTGAAGTATATTCTATTATTGGGCACCTTATGGATATACTGAGTCAGTGGTGCAACCGGCTATGAATATAAATTTATTTATTTTCATGGCTTTTTTTGTATAATTTTTTAGTAAAAATTAATTTATATATAATCTTAATGGAAGATTATAAATTATATACAGTCTAGATGGGAGGAATCTATATGAAGAAAGAAAATAAAAAGGCATTATTAATCAGTTTAATTATGATTCTAAGTATGGTAGTATCTACAATATATCCAACTGTATCTTATGCTTTGGAGTTAGGAGAGAACAGTAGAATTCAAAGTGGTTCAACTAATTTGTCAACTGGAGATGAAAATCCACCAGTACCACCATCAGATGATGTGGTAAATCCACCAATACCAGAGGTAATGAATCCACCAATACCACCATCAGATGATATAATAGAAAAGCCTATTAAACCAATTGTTCCAATACCAGAAGTAGTAAAACCATCAGTATCAGAAGAAAAGAATAATAAAGTGAAAGAGGATACTGTAGTAAATCCGCCAGTACCACCAAAGACAAGACATAATACTACAATTATTGGAGTAATACTATTAGGTCTAGGAGCTATTATAGGGATTATTATATTAAGACGAGACAAAAATACAAATTAGACCCTAACATTATAAAAATATAAGTAATATTAAAAAATATCTTCTAAAATAATATTTAATAGTGAAAATATTGTTAGAAGATATTTTTTTGTGTATTATGTAAAAAAATAATAACTTCTTAGAAAAAAATTCCAAGACCCCATAGACAGTTAAAAAGATATAAGCTATAATATAGATATAAAATTAAATGAGGCAAAACTAGGGAAACCTAGTGACGCAAAGCTATAGGGGCTAAAGTTTAGTAAACCATGCCAGCCAGTTGCCGAAAAGAGTAAAAATTTCTTTTTGTATATACAAAGATACTCTTGGGTATCTTTTTTATTTTGAAATTTATTGCTCCCGGCCTAATTCAAAGGAGGGAATAATATGAGACCAAGTAAAAAATTATTAATCGCTATAATATCAATATTCTTAATAAGTTCAGTTTCAGTAAGTGTACATGCAGGCAGTACTACTATACAACAAAATAAAAAAATACTTAGTAAAATAGTGGTTCTTCCAAATGGAAATTACAATAAAAATGAAGCTAATGCTATGGTAAATAGACTAGCTAAAATAGATGGAAAGTATTTAAATGCATTAAAGCAAGATAATTTAAAAATAAAATTATTAAGTGGAAGGTTAACAGACGAAAAAGAATATGCTTATTTAAAAGGTGTAGTTCCTAAGGGTTGGGAAGGTGCTGGAAAAACTTGGGATGATGTTCCAGGTTTAGGTGGAAGCACAGTAGCCCTTAGAATAGGATTTAGTAACAAAGGTAAAGGTCATGATGCAATAAACTTAGAATTACATGAAACAGCACATGCAATAGATCATATAGCATTAAATGATATTTCTAAGTCAGCACAATTTAAACGAATATTTGCTAAAGAAGGACGTTTTTTAGGTAATGTAAATTATTTAGGTATATATCCTGAAGAATTCTTTGCAGAAGCATTTGCATATTACTATTTAAATCAAGATACCAATAGTAAGTTAAAAGCAACTTGTCCACAAACTTATAGCTTTTTACACGACTTAGCTAAATAGATAATTTAATAAATTTAAAATAAATACAAAGTAAGGGGGTGTCTCAAAATGAACTTTTTAGTTCAGGAGGCACTCTTTTTTGTATGAAATCAAATATATTTTCATCATTTCAACAGTGAAAAAAAGGCTTATCTTTTTAGATAGCCTCTTTTATATTACATGTATAACGAATAATTTTATTCTTATTTATAACCACTTTATAACCACAATAACACATCAATTACGACTCCTTATACAATGATTCAACGTGATTATTATGAGCTTGAGTAATTATTGTAGGTATAATAGAAATTATTGAACCCACTACTATTAATAAAATTCCTATAACCATGTTTATAGGAATAATTTCTTTAAGTATTAATAATGCTAGTATTGGAGATATTACTGGTTTAAAGAAGAAGACTAAAGATATAAGACTAGTAGAAGTAGCTTCCATTGCCATGAAGTAAAGTGCATAACCAACACCTGTAACAAATACGAATACATAAATCATAATAGACATATTGTGTAAGGTATAGCCACTAAAAATAGGGATATTTGCAAATACATGAAGTTTGTTTTTATTTAATATATCTGTGATAAAATTAATTTTAGTAAACAAAACTAATATTAGCATTTCCAAACTACCAAATATAAAACTAAAACAAGTTACAACTATTCCCCAAAATTTTAAGGTTTTTCTTTTACCAAATACAGTATACATTGAAAAAATAATAGCAGAAGATAAAGTTAAGAATATTCCACTAAAAGTTAATTTTGTATGCAATGGATTTATTATAACTATAATTCCAAGGACTTCTAATATAAGTGAAATTACATTGTACCTATATATTTTTTCCTTTAAAATTAAGTAAGCTAGAAGCATTACAAAGACTGGATTACAGCTAAACAAAACAGCAACTGCAGATGCTTTTGTGTTTAGAACCGCCAGTTGGTACAATGACATACTTACCACTACACACATAAAACCTAAAAATGCAAAGTATTTTAAGTCTGATTTTGTAATAGAAAGACTAAGAGATCTTAATCTTTTTACAGCAAAAGGTAGTAAGACCAAACCGCCAACAAAAAATCTTGATAAGGTTATTTGTAAGGGATTAAAGTCATTAGTGACAGTTTTTAGACTAATTTCCATTGAACTAAAAAATAATGTAGTCAGGATTATATAAACATAACCTTTTTTCAAGTCAAACACCTCCTTGTAATTTATATTAGTACTATAGATGACAATATTCAAGTTTATTGGAATAATATAGTATATAAAATATAGTACATAAAATAATAAACTACCTTAGTATAGAATACTTAGATTCTATACTAATGTAGTTTATTATTTGAATTACCTTGATTTAATTATTTTAAATTATAAAGTTTAGCTAATTTTTCAAATGATGGTAAAGAACTTTTAACTTTGTCATAAGATACACAATATGACACTCTAAAATGACCTGGACAACCAAAAGAAGAACCTGGTACTAATAATAAATTAAACTGTTTTGCATCATTGCAGAATTTTTTATCGTCTTCAATTGGAGATTTTGGGAATAGATAGAATGTACCACTAGGCTTAACACAAGAATATCCCATTTCGATTAAACTATTATATAGAAGGTCAAAATTCTTTTTATAAATGTTTACATCGACTTCAGCATCTAAACTTCTTGCAATAACTCTTTGAAAAAGAGAAGGAGCGTTTACAAATCCAAGTATTCTATTTGCAACATTTAACGAAGATATAACATCGTCAAAATCATCCATTTGTCCGCTAGCAACAATATATCCTATACGTTCACCAGGTAGAGATAATGATTTACTATAAGAGTATCCTATAAATGAGTTTCTATAGTATTTTAGTACGCAAGGAACTTTGGCACCATCATAAATTATTTCTCTATATGGTTCATCAGAAATTAAATATATATTTGTATTTAATTCTTTTTGCTTTGAGTCTAATAGTTCTCCAAGGTTTTTTAATAATTCTTCAGAATATATAACACCAGTAGGATTATTTGGAGTGTTTATTATTAAAGCTCTTGTCTTTGAAGTAATGGCATTTTTTAGAGCATCTAAATCTGGTTCAAAAGTTTCTATATTTGTAGGAACTTCTATTAATTTTCCATCATAGTTTTCTGTATAGTTTTTATACTCACCAAAATACGGTGCAAAAGCAATAACTTCATCATCAGGATTTAAAAGAGTTTTTAAAATAATATTTAGACCGCCAGCAGCACCACAAGTCATAACTAAGTTTTCTCTTGTAAGATTTAATCCATTTTTTTTATTTATGTGTTTAGCAATAGTATCTCTTACATCCTCATATCCTGAGTTATTCATATATCCATGAACTAAATTTGGAGATTCTTCATTTAAAATATCATTTATAACTGCTTTAATAGTCTCTGGAGGTTCAACACTTGGATTTCCTATACTGAAATCAAAAACATTTTCCTCTCCATAAATATCAGAAAGTTTCTTTCCTTCTTCAAACATAGCTCTTATAACAGAACTGTTTGCAACTAAAGTTTGCATTTTATTAGATATCATATGTAACACTCCTTTTTATAGATTTATATTGCTTATGTATATATTACCATATTTTTACTGAAATTAGACAATTTTCGAAAAATTATTTGTTTGAAAATATAGACTTTTATATAAAATATATTTATGTACAGTGTATATTAAAAATTCCAATTTCTAACTTAATCATAATTACTTTCTATAATTATTTTATAAAGAATTAATAAGACATAGATTTAGAGAATAAAATATTCTTGACTATATTAATTATTTAATATAATATAGTTGATATAGTCAAATATATTATAATTATAGAGGAGAAATTTAAGATGGATTTTAAAAATTTACAGTATGAAAGTTTGTCATATATTATCTGTAATTTACAAAAAAACTTTAAACTTTATTGTGAAAAATGTTTAAAACCATATAAACTTACGAATGGTCTGTATTTCTATTTAATCTATATTAATAAAAATAGAAACTGTTCTTTGAATGATGTTTCGATAGAATTCGAAGTTGATAAGGCTCATACAACAAGAACTATATCTAGATTAGAACAAGGTGGATACATAGAAAAAGTACAAAATCCTAATGATAGCAGAGCTTTTCAGCTGAGAGTAACAGATAAGGGTGAGGAAGTATTAGGAGATATAAAAAATATATTTTCAAAGTGGGATAACCACATAAAAAAAGAGTTTTCAGATAAAGAATATAAAGAATTAGTGAAGAAATTACATGTGGTAAAGGATATAAAAACAACTGTGGAGGAAGAATAAGATGTATTGCAATTTGTTAAAGCCAATTAAAATTGGAAATTTAGAATTAAAAAATAGAGTATCATTTGCACCTACAAGCATGGGTCTTAAATTTGAAGAAAAAATTAAAAAGTTTTCTGATATTGCTAAGTCAGGAGTAGCTCTAATTACTTTAGGGGATGTATCTGTTAGACCTAGTTTTCACAAGATGGCTATGAGCTTGTCAGATGAGGATGGAGTTGTGAAATACAAGAAAATTGTAGATGAAATACACAATTCTGGTGCAAAGGTATCAGCACAAATATTTTGTTCAGATTATGATGTTAATTTAATTAAAGATGCTATGAAGATGGGAATTACTTCACATGATGAGATAAAAAAAATAATGAATGATGGAGTAAAAGATTACATAACAAATATGTCTAAAGAAGAAATTAAAAATATTATAAACTTATTTAAATCAACAGCATTGAATGCAAAAAAAGCGGGATTTGACATGATTCAAATTCATGGAGATAGGCTTGTAGGAAGTTTTTCATCTAGTATATTTAATAAGAGAAATGATGAATATGGTAAAACATGTGAGAATAGAAGTAGATTTGCAAGTGAAATAATTAGCAGTATTCGAAATGAAGTTAAGGATATTCCAATAGACTATAAACTTGCAATAAGACAAGAAAACCCTCATTATGGTAATGCAGGAGTGCTACTTTCAGAGGTCGAATATTTTGTAAAAAAATTTGAATCATTAGGCGTAAATAGTTTTCATGTAACACTTGCAAATCATTCAAAATTAGAAGATACTATACCAACTAAGAATCATCCTTATTTTAAAGATGAAGGGTGTTTTTTATATTTAGCTGATGAAGTGAAAAAACACACAAATCTTCCAGTGTGTGGAGTTGGGAAATTATCTAGCCCAGATTTTATAGAAAATATTATATCAAATGATAGGGTAGATATGGTCTCTATGTCAAGACAATTATTGGCAGATAGTAACTGGTTACAAAAAGTAAAAGATGGAAGAGTGGATGATATTAAAAAATGCTGTTATTGTAATAAGAAATGTGCAGATGCATTACAAACACACTCTAAGTTTGGATGTATATTAGATTAGGCTATATTTATAGAAATTAAAATATGTTAATGTTAATACATTTTGGTAACTTTAGATAAGTATTTAGATAAAGAGGAGGATATATCATGAAAAGTTTAATTTTATATTCAAGTTTAACTGGGAATACTAAAAAAATTGCTTATTCTATATATGATGCAATTCAAGGAGAAAAGGATATTAAAAATATAAGTGAATTAGTTGATTATAGTATTAACTATGAAAATTATGATATAGTATTTTTAGGCTATTGGGTAGATAAGGGAATTTGTGATAAAAATTCAAAACAAGTGGTTGAAAATATTCACAACAAAAAGATAGCACTATTTGGGACAATGGGAGCAAGTACAAAAGGAAGTTATGGTGATAGTATAATAGAAAAGATAGAATCAATTATTTCAAAAGATAATGAAATATTAGGTTCATTCATATGTCAAGGTAAGATAGCAGAAGGATTGAAAGCAAAATACGAAGAGATATCGAAGCTTTATCCTGAGAACGAGCATATTCGCGAACAATTAAATAATTATGAAGAATCTCAAAATCATCCAAATAAACAAGAAATATGTGAAGCTAGTATATTTGCAAAAGATATGATGATTAAAGCTAGTACTATGTAGTAGTTAAACAATGAGTTTATATAAGATATAGAATCAATAATTCAGTAAAAAGTATGGCAATGACTTGCTATACTTTTTTTATGAAATCAAAAAAATAATAAAAATACTTGACTGTAAACCTTGTTTATACATTATTTTATAGAAAATAAGATAGTTTTAAAAATAGAAAAGGAGATATTATTGTATGAAAATTTATAAAAGATAATTAGCTTGATTTTAAGACATAGTAAATATATCACTATATAGAGAGAAAATATTTAAGACTATATTACAGTTATAAATTAATAGAATAGAGAGGTAGTGTTTAAAATTACAGAAAGTGTCTTTATGTGAAGTTGCTGAGAAACAGGAGCAAGTTCTCGAAACTAAAATATCAGATTTAGAAAATGCAAAAACTATGTGTAAAAAAATGTTAGAATCTGATGAGCTAAGTTATTTGAATTTGAAAGTAGAGCAATACATAACTGAGTTGCCAGAATACTGGAATAAAAACAAACATATTTTCAAACTTGACTCTGTAAGCTTCTTATATATACTATTGCAGATTATTTAACGAATTTTATGTGTTTTGTAGTGTTATCTATAGAAGTGTTCTCTATATTTTTTATTTATAATATTGCCAGACATGTTACAGTAATTATTTTTATAGATATATTTGTATTTATTGTTTTACTGATAATAGGTTTGTATAAATTATTTAAGAAATATAATTAACTTTTAAAAATAAGTAACAAATGATAGTGTAAAAAATAGCCACTATAAATTATGGATTGCAGTGGCTATTGTATTTTATTATTTGTATATGAAATTATTTTATCTTTATAACAGGTTACTATATATTATGGTTTAGTTCATTGATGAAATGCTCATGTATTTTAAAGTAAAAAGTTGTACATTCTAATAAAATTTAAAAATTTTGATTCTTCAAAGTTAGAGAAAATATATTATTTTTATTAAAAAATTAAATATTAAGAATTTAATTTCTGCATCTTATTTAAAAAAGATAAGAAATCAACTTTATATATTTTTTTTGGTCTTCCTCTTTGATTATCAAGCTTTGTATTTACAATGGTTGCAATTCCTGCTTTATACAAGATACTCAATATTCGATTTGCACTTCTAAGAGTTATATTCATATAGTCCGATAATATTTCTGCCGAAACATTATTTGAATTTCTGTCATTAATCATACACATAATTTTAGATACATTAGTATTAGATAGAGGTATAAAAGAAGCAACCTTATTAGCTAGTGAGCTTTTGTCAATATCATGAGAATTTTTATTTGCATATAAAGGACCTATAGTATTATTAGTATCATTTACTATAAAAGTACAATTTCCACCTAAAGAAGCAGATTTACCATTAGCTTGACGAGCATTCTGCTCTGCATGAATATTTGTGTTTCCAATACCCCAACCAATATTTAAACTATACTTAATTTCCTTTAAATCTTCTGAAATAAAAAAGTCTGTATAATTATTGGTCATATTATTTAACATTTCTTTAGTAGTGTGTATCTCTATTTTCATATCATTTTTTTTGACCTGAACTCCATAAAATCCATGTTTTGATAGAGAATTTAAGATGGTGTTATATATTTGGTTTTGTATCTCATCATTTTTAAATATCAAATCTTCATTTATGTACTCTGAACTATTTACTGTAACTATACAAGTTGCAGATTTATTTTTGTCTAAGTTTTGTAATGTTATTTCATTCACCAGAGATTTAAATGTATTCAAGATTGATTCTGTAGATGGAACCATGTAAATACAATTATACCCAAGCTTCTTAAGTTCACAACTAATGATATAATTTCTAGTAAAAGAAAGGTTAATCTTATTATCTCTCAATAAATCTAAATGTATTTCTAATAATTTATCATTTAATTTTTTAAAGTCATACACAGGTTGAGGGATATTAAAATTTTTAATTGTATATGGGCATTTATTAGAATCTATTAATGAATATATATCATAATAATTGTTGTCTTCTCTTAAAAAATCCATAAATGATTTTGTAAAATCAATATCTTTTTGACTATTTAATACTTTAAATAAGTATTTATAAAAATCTCTTTCATCAAGCTTTAAAAAGTTTAATGGTACTTTTATATCCTTTATGTTTATTATAAGCTCACTATATGGAACTATACCACTACATACAAATCCATCAAAATTATCTACTTGCTCATAGTATATATTAGGTAAATTGTTAAAAGGATTTTCTCCCTTAAGCTCAATAAATGTAATTTCGCAAATATCATTTAACTCTTTAAGAGCTTGTTTAAACTTATCTGACATAAAATAAGATGTTGTCAAAAAACCAATTTTATATTTCATAAAACCTCCTTTAAAATTTCGAGAGTGTTGTAACTAATCAATTAATTTATATCCTCATTTTATAATAGTAGATAAAACGCGTCAATTTATTTTACAAAAGGATAATTGCAAGAAAAATCAGAAGATACAAAAAAGACTGAAAAATATGTTGACTAGCAGAAATAATTATGCTATTTTTTAATTAAGGACTAGTCTTTTAAAATTTCCTAAAATAATCTTGGATTTTGGGGAAGAAGTATATTTTATTTAAAAATAAAGGAGAATATTATGAATACATATTTAAATGAGATTTCTACGTTTGTTGGTGAGAATAGAGAAGAAATAGTTTTATTATGGGAAGATATTGTTAATATAGAAAGTTATACACATTGTAAAGAAAGCGTAAATAAGTTAGCTGAGAGATTAAAGCTTGAGTTTGAAAAAGAAGGTTTGGATTGTGAGTTAGTAGATGTTGGAGATAATGGTAGCACATTGATAGGTATACTTGGTTCTAATATAGATAAAAAGCCAATAATTTTTTCAGGACACATGGATACTGTCTTTGAAATGGGTACATTTGGAGAGAATCCATTTAAAATAATAGAAGGAAAAGCATATGGTCCAGGAGTTTTAGATATGAAGGGTGGGATAATAATCTCTTTATATGTTATCAAAGCTTTAAATAAAATAGGATACAAAGAAAGACCAATAAAAATAGTATTTTCTGGAGATGAAGAGGTAGGACATAAGGATTCAACTGGTGCAGATATTATATTAAGAGAAGCAAAAGGCGGTCTTTGTGCTTTTAATATGGAAACAGGATTAGTAGATAATAGCTTATGTATAGGTAGAAAAGGAAGAATAGGATGTAATATACATGTAAAAGGTGTAGAGACACATGCAGGTAATGATTTTGAAGGTGGAAGAAATGCTATAGAAGAAATGGCTAATAAGATATTACGCATACAAAAATTGACTAATCTAGAAGTTGGAACTACAGTAAGTGTAAGTGTGATTAAGGGAGGAAGAGTGGCAAATTCTATTCCAGAAGATTGTAGTATAGAAGTAGACCTTAGATTTGAAAAGGTAGAAGAAATGGAGAATGTTAAGGAACAGGTTAGAGAGATATGTAAAGAGACTTACATAGAAGGAACTTCTACAGAAGTTAAATTTATAAGTGAAATGATGCCATTTGAAACTACAAAAGATGTTATGAGATTTCATAAATTTGTAAATGAAGTGTCAAAAGAAAATGGGTTTGGAGAATTAAATGCTAAGAAACTTGGAGGCAGTTCAGATGCTAGTTATTTGACTATTGCAAACGTTCCTACAATCTGTTCATTTGGTGTAAGAGGAGAATGGAATCATACATCAAGAGAATATGCAGTAGTAGATTCTATGTTTGAGAGAGTGAAATTAATTTCTACAATTATTTTAAACTTAGATAAATTTGAGGTATAAAGGGGGATTTTATATGGATACAATAGCTGGAGATAATAAGGTAACATGGAAAGGGTATTTGTCTTTGTTTGTACTGATAGTATTATTTTCAGGAATATTTAAAGATAGTCAAGGATTTCTTAAAGCACTAGATTTTGCCAATTTGACAGGTTCGTTTGGTACTATTTCAGATGGTGTAGATTTTATGGGTAAAGGAGGAACTGGGGCAAAAGATGGGTTCTTATTTGCTCTTACTTTAATTCCAACTGTCTGTTTTGCGGTAGGTCTTATAGATGTAGTTGAATCTATGGGAGGAATGAAGGCAGCATCTAAGATATTTAATCCATTACTTAGACCTCTACTTGGTATACCTGGAGTAGCTGGAATAGCATTTGTATCTTCATTTACTAGTTCAGATGTAGCTTCAATAATGACGAAGGAATTATTTGAAAGCGGAGAGATTACAGATGATGAAAGAACTATATTTGTAGCATATCAATATGCTGGTTCAGCCGTTATATTAAATACAATAAATACTCAAGCTCCTCTTTTACCAATAGCATTATTGGCATTAGGACCAATAATCCTTATAGAGATATTCTGTAAAATACTTGGTGCTAATCTAGTTAGATTAATCATAAGTGTAAGAAATAAAAAGAATAAGACTAAGGAGGCTGTGTAGTATGAGTCAACAAAATACTGGAAATGCTATTGTAAATAGTAAACCTAAGAAAACTGTTGTTGAGATATTTATGGGAGGAGCAAAAAAAGGTTTTTATATAGGTGTTGAACAGATATTACCAGCTATGATAATGGGTTATGTAATAGTACAGTTTTTACAATTAACTGGTTTAGTCGATATTTTAGGAAATATTTTTGGTCCAGTAATGGGTATTTTTGGACTACCTGGGGAATCAGTTGTAGTTTTGATAGCAGCGTTTTTTGCTAAGGCAGCAGGAGCAGCTACAGCAGCAAACTTATTTGCACAGGGTCTAATTACTGCATCACAAGCAACTATATTAATTATGCCATGTATGCTAATGGGTACTCTAGTTGGTCATTATGCAAGAATAGTACTTGTAGCAAATGCTAGCACTAAGTATAGAATGCTATTGTTAGCAATCCCTATATTTGATGCAATAGTGGGAATGTTGATAGTAAGAGTTTTACTTACTGTTATGGGATTAATGTAGACAAAATAAACTTATAACTTAATTATAAAGTTTGTACAAGAATTGATATATATAATAATTAGTATATAGTAATTACATATTATTCAAAAAAGAAGGAGCTGTCTCAAAATAGAGATAAGCTTCTTTTTCATTGTTGAAATGATGAAAATATACTTAATTTCATACAAAAAAGAGTGCCTCATAAACTAAAAAGCTCATTTTGAGACACCTTCTTCTTTTGAATTTATAATTTCTAGAATTTATATTTTCTTTTTATATTTTTAATACCAATATTATACTAAATGTATTTTGAAATTAATATAAATATGTTTTTAAAGTAGAATTTTTTGTGAGTTTCCACGTATATCCACTTTGATAACTTTCTCTATTGTATCTCCTCTAAAACCTAATAAATTACTTGTCAAGTTTGCAGTGGAACAAGAATGATTAGGTATAATTCTTATTCTATCACCAATTTTTATATCAGTTTTACCATTTACTTTTATTTTACCAACTTCTTCTGAAAGTGAATCAATAGTAAGTTCTGGGTGTCCACAAACTCTACCATATCCAATAATACTACTATTTCCATGTGCACCTTTATCAAGCCCAAGGCACTTACTTCCACAATCAATTAAATAGTATCCACTACTATTTTTTGAGATTACAGTGCAAACAACAGTAAGAGCACACATGTCTTCAGTAGCACAACCTAGACCTATCTGTATAACATCATAGTATACATAGTTTCCAGGTCTTACAGCAGTTATAGTTTTAGAAGCAACTTCAGTCTCAACTGTTGGAGTGCTACCAGAGGCTACAATTTCTATATTAAATCCATTATCAGTTAGAGATTTGTATGCTTTTTCTATAGAAGAATCTTCTTGAATACAAACATCTGGAACTCCTTCTGGAGAACTACAACCATACACTTGACCTGGATGTGAACTTATACCAACAATTTTGATGTTTTCTAGATTTGAAATTTCAGTAGCAAGTTCAACTACTTTTTCTGGCTCAATTCCAAAACGATGTAAGCCACAATCCACAATAATAAGTAGTTTACATTCTATTTTGGATTTAGAAAAAGCTTCACTGTAAGCTTTAGCACACTCTATATTATCTGTAGCACAGATTAAATTTATTTTTGATGCCATAGCTACAATTCTACTTATATTTGCCTCTCCCATGTAAGGGTAAGCCAACATAATATCCTTAAAGCCTGATTTTATCAAAGCTTCAGCTTCATCAAGTGTTCCAACGAGAAATCCAGTAGCTCCTGCATCTTTTTGAAGTTTTGCAATATAGGTACTTTTATGTGTCTTAAGCATAGGCCAAAGTTGTTTATTATTCTTTGAACAAATTTGTTGAACTGTATCAATATTCTTTTCTAACTGGTCTAAATCTAGCAAAAAACTTGGAGTAGCAATTTCTGAAATTTTCATGTCATTTACCACCTTTCAATAAAAGTAAAATTAATTATAAGTATTAAAGTTATTATATTAAAATACTAGCTTTACAATATTACTAGCTTATAATTATATTATAAAAGCAGTATTAAGTGAGAGCAATATTTATTTAGACTAATTGGAATTTTCAATAAATTACAGTAAATTTAAATTATTTATGAAAGATAATCTAATTGATGATTATTATATATATATATTGCCAATAATATTGGGAGAGGGATTCCGTTATTTAAATCTGGTATAGATAGGACTAACTTAAATTTTAAGAAAGCTAGTAATATTGGAGAACTTGTAAAATTGGAATACAGTAAAAAGTAAAAAAAGTATATGACAATTTGTTGCAACATTATAAAATAAAGCATTTAAAAGACTTTTGGCTATATGAATTGACATTACTTGTCAAATATGTTAACATATAAACGACTTGTCGGAGGGTGTATTAAAAAGAATATGCTGGAGAAGAGAGTGCGTTAACTCTTTTCTCCTTTTTTTATAAAATCAAGTATTTATAAATTTAGTATTATTACATGATTACACTATCTCGAAAACTAAGAAAGGAGAAAAATATGAAATTAATTTTAAGTTATTTAAAGAATTATAAGTTATTAATAGTATTAAACATACTGGCTATATTTAGTTTTGCATTAGTTGAATTGGGTATTCCAACCATAATAGCTAAAATAATTGATAACGGTATTGCAAATCAGAATATAGCTTACATAAAACAAATGGGAATAGTGATTGTTATTATTTCTATTATAGGGGTTGTAGGTAGTATATTGTTGGGTTATTGTTCTGCAAAGGTTTCAACAAGTGTAACCAGAGATATAAGAAATGATATATTTGAAAAATCTCAAGAATTTTCACATACTGAATATAATAAATTTGGAATTTCTTCAATGATTACAAGAACAACAAATGATGCGTTTCAAATTCAACAATTTGTGAATATACTACTAAGAACTGCTTTATTAACACCAGTTATGTTCATCATAAGTATAATAATGACAATTAGAACAAGTTTGGAGCTTTCTATGGTATTGGCTATATCAGTACCTTTTATAATTATTGGTGTAGCAATAATAGCAAAAGTATCTCAGGCAATATCTTCAAAACAACAAAAAGGACTGGATAAATTAAACCTTATATCAAGAGAAAATTTAACTGGAATAAGAGTAATTAGAGCTTTTGGAAATGATGATTATGAAACAGAAAGATTTGAAAAAACAAATACATATTATGCTAATGTTTCTAAGAAATTATTTAAGCTTATGTCAATTACTCAACCAGCATTCTTTTTACTATTAAATATAGCTGTTTTAGCTGTATTTTGGATTTCGAGTGAGAAGATAAATATTGGGGAACTTCAAGTTGGACAGTTGGTTGCATTTTTGGAATATCTTTTCCATGCTATGTTTTCAATTATGCTTTTTTCAATGGTATTTATTATGTATCCAAGAGCAGAGGTATCTGCAAATAGAATAAAGGAGCTTTTAAATGAGGAACCATTGATAAAAAATCCTGAAAATGGAATTAAGGAGACTAAAAATAAAGGTATCATAGAATTTGATAATGTAACATTTACTTATCCAGATGGAGAGGCTTCTGTACTTAAAGATATTTCATTTACTGCAAAAATAGGTGAAACAGTTGCCTTTATAGGAAGTACTGGTAGTGGTAAAAGTACTCTAATTAACTTGATACCTAGATTTTATGATGTAACAGAAGGCAGTATTAAGATAAATGGAGTAGATATAAGAGAATATGATTTAAAGGCTTTGAGAAAAAAGATAGGATTCATACCTCAAAAATCACTGCTTTTTACTGGTAGCATAGCAAATAATATTAGATTTGGTAAACATAAGGCAGGAGAATCAGAATTAGAATATTCTGCAAAAGTTGCACAGGCATATGAGTTTATATCAAAAAAACCTAGAAAGTTTGATGAATTGATTAGTGAAGGTGGAGCAAACGTATCAGGAGGTCAAAAACAAAGACTTTCTATTGCAAGGGCTATTATAAGAAGACCTGAAATATATATTTTTGATGATAGTTTTTCTGCACTTGACTTTAAAACTGATGCAATACTTCGTGCTAAGTTGAAGAAGGAAACAAAAGATGCAATTGTATTGATTGTTGCCCAGAGAATTAGTTCTATTATTGATGCTGATAAGATTATAGTACTCAATGAAGGACAAGTTGTCGGTATGGGAACTCATAAAGAATTATTAAAAAATTGTGAAATATACTATGAAATTGCAACATCTCAGTTGAAAAAGGAGGAATTAGAATAATGAAAAAGTCTAAAGGTTTTAAGAAAACAATTGGTAGACTTCTTCCATTTGTAAAGAAATATAAATTTTCCTTTATTATAGCTATTATATGTATAATTTCAGCAGCCACTATGAATGCAATTGCACCTAAAACTGAGGGATTAATAATAACACAATTGACTAAAGATGTAATTCGTATAGCAAAAGGAATACCAGGAGCGTCTGTAAATTTTAACTATGTAATAAAAATATTGGTAATTTTAGCATGTATATATGTTGCCAATGCAATTTTTACGTATACTTCAAGTTTTCTACTTACGAATGCTATCCAAAATACAATGAGGGATTTAAGAAATGAAGTAGAAAATAAAATAAGACGATTGCCTATTAGTTATTTTGATAGCAATAGTTTTGGGGATGTATTAAGTCGTATATCAAATGATGTAGATACAATATCAAATGCTCTACAACAGAGTTTTATGCAAATTGTAAATTCAATCTTAGTCATAATTTTGGCACTTTCAATGATGTTTACGATTAACACATATATGGCTTTTATAGCTCTTTTTATAATTCCAATTAGTTATTTTGTATCTAAATTTGTAGTAAAAAAATCTCAAAGTAGATTTTCATTGCAACAAAATGCTCTTGGAAAATTAAATGGAAAAGTACAAGAAATGTATACTGGCTTTAATGAGATAAAACTATATGGTAAAGAAGAAGATTCTATAAAAGAATTTAAAAAGGTAAATCAAGAACTTTGTGAAAATGGATTTAAGGCACAATTTATATCAAGTATGATGAATCCTATGGTATCATTAGTGACTTATTTTGGAATTGCAGCAGTGGCAGTTGTCGGTTCTATATATGCAGTAGGTGGAGGGATAACAGTAGGAAATTTACAAGCATTTGTACGTTATATATGGCAGATAAATCAGCCACTTTCACAAATGACTCAGTTATCCACTGTAATACAGTCTTCTTTTGCTGCAATAGAGCGTGTGTTTGAGATTTTAGATGAAGAAGAGGAAATACCTGATGTTGAAAATCCAGTTAAGGTAGAAAATGTAAAAGGTAATGTTACATTTGAGCATGTTAATTTTGGATATGGAGAAAATTCAACTTTAATAGAAGATTTAAATGCAGAAATAAAAAGTGGTCAGATGGTAGCTATTGTTGGACCTACTGGAGCAGGTAAAACAACATTAATAAACTTATTGATGAGGTTTTATGATGTGAAGAAAGGAGCTATTAAGATTGATGGGATAGACATAAGAGATATGAAACGTAAAGATTTGCGTTCAATGTTTGGTATGGTACTTCAAGATACATGGCTATTTAATGGAACCATTTTTGAAAATATAGAATATGGTAGATTTGGAGCTACTAAGGAAGAGATTATACAAGCAGCAAAAGTAGCAAATGTTCATCACTTTATAACCACTCTTCCAGATGGATACAATATGTTCTTAAATGAAGAAGCATCTAATATATCTTTAGGGGAAAAACAGCTTTTAACTATAGCTAGAGCTTTTATATCAGACCCTTCAATATTGATACTTGATGAAGCTACTAGTTCTGTTGATACTAGACTGGAACTTATGCTTCAAAAAGCAATGAGAAATCTTATGAATGGTAGAACTAGCTTTGTTATAGCACATAGACTTTCTACAATTCGAAGTGCTGACTTGATTTTAGTTATGAATAATGGAAGTATTATAGAGCAGGGGAATCATGATGAATTGATGGAAAAGGGTGGATTTTATGAGAAGCTTTATAATAGCCAATTTGCAGATACAGAATCCGAATAGATAACATAAACTGTTGCATAAAATTTTGTAGCAAATTCAAGTATTAATCATATAATTAAAAAGAGTATCAGTAAGTTGTTTTTTATAAATTTACTGACACTCTTTGATTTTAAGACTAAAGGTACTTATTTATAATTGGTACTTATAATTCACAACTAGTCTTTCTACATCTGATAACCAGAATTACAATACTTTTCTTTTTTACCTTTTTGTTCTCTAACATATAACAATTCGCTCAACTTATCAATGTAATAACAATCATCACTTATGCGAATTAAACTAGTCAGATAATATCCATCTTTGCTTCTAGGAATCTTTTTATTTATTGCTAAATCAATAGCTGTCTTTGCTGCTTCAAAATGCTTTAAATGTGTATGACCTTCTTCAAAACTCTTTCTAGTATTATAAACTACATAACCTTTTTTAACTTGAAAAACTATAAATTCTTTCTTTTCATATATTTTATTAAACATTCAATCAGCCCTTCTCAAGATAGTTTTATAGCATAACATTAGAAGCTTATAAAAATTTTACAAAGAACATAAATATTTTATAAATTATAAATTTAAAACTATAATTTATAAAGATAACTTTCTGATTACTTATATGATAATTCATATAGGTTAAAAGTAAATTATCTTTAGGTTAAACAAAGGTAAAATAAAAGACTAGTTATAATATTTATATGAAAAAGTATAAAATATAGTATAAGAATATAGAAAATTTAAATTATTTATTTACAGTTTTTATTTCCATAAGTGTATTTACCTTCAGATACCTTGTCATCATGAAAGTATATTCTTTCACAGCTTTTATCTCCCCATAGAATGTTTTTTGTTATTTTATGGGAGGTATTTCCTGTAAATACTTCAGCTACAGTAGTATCTGTAACATCACAATAAAGAGAAGCGAATTTTTTAAACCAAGGGTTTTCCTCAAATCTTAAAAGCCAGGAAGCTCCATAAGGGCAATGTAACTCTTCAAATTCAGGAACCCATCCTAGAAATGGAATATCAGTTGTGCTAATAATATTGTCTGCAGTTAATTCATCTCCATTTTCATAAGCTCTTTCTCTCATAGCAATAGCTCTTTCTTCAGACCTTTCAAATAAAACTTTCTTTAATATTTCGATAGTTTTATATTCACCAAACTCCTCAAATAACACTTTAGAAAAATAAAAATATAAGTCACCAAAATGCTTGCATGCCATACGAACTTCTTCAATAGCATAATCTTTGTCGATAGTTTCATTAGTTACAACATCTTTGTTCAAAAAAATCACTCCTTAGAATAGTATTAGTTACAATATAATTATAGAATATTTTTTATAAATTAGGAAATTAATTTGAGATAGATATATTTTTAATAAATGAAAGTATAATACTAAAATATTTTATTGTTACAAAAATCTTCTAAATTAATGCATTTAGGAGTTTCCATATGAATGAGAGTAGTTCTGTAAATGTCTTCAACACACCCATTTGCAATGTTATTAAAAATATCTGTATGTTCTTTTAATGTTGTTTCAAGCCTTCCCTCATGTGACAAGGAATCGAGAGCTAATTTTTTTATTCTGTACATATAATTGTTAAACATCTTGTCAAATTCAGTATTTTGAGCATATGAAACTATTGTTGTGTGAAATAATGTATCGTATTCTGCAAATGAGTTTAAATTTTTGTCACCTAGTAAAATGTCTTTTTGTTTATCTAAAAGATGTTTTAGTTTACTTATAGTTTCAACTGCTCTAGCTTCTTTGTATTGACTTGTAATCAAAAAAGTGCAAAACCCTTCTATTGCGGAGCGTATTTGGAATATCTCTACAATTTCATTTGCTGTAATTTGATGGATTCTAAATCCTTTGCTTGGGATTATATCTATAAATCCATCTTGACTAAGTCTTTGAAGAGCATCTCTTATAGGTGTTCTAGAGATACCTATTTCACTAGCAAGTTTTGTTTCAGAATATATTTCATTTTCTATTATTTCTCCAGATAGTATCAATTCTTTTAAGTAGTCATATGCTTGTTCTTGTAATCTTTTAAATGTAGCCATATCTAATAATACCCCCCTAAACAATATAAAAATACAAAAACTTATATAATTTTAAGCATACAACATAGTAAAAATAAGGTCAATCTTTTGCAATTTAAATTATATGCAAGATTAAAAAATATAAAAAATTATTTAAATGTGATATATGATTAACATTAAAGGTAGATTAATTAAAACTAGTTAAAATTAGTCAAAATGTTAAAATGCAAACATATGAAAAGTGGTATATAATATTTGGAAATAATAGTGTGTATTAAAAATATTATATAGGGTAACTAAATATAATAAATAAGCCTAAAAATTACAGTTTATTGTTAAAATAAATACTTTTGTGTTTTACATTGACCGGTATACTGGCATGTAGTATACTCTAAAACATAAAAAACGTTTTCAAAAATGTGAAGATATGGAGGTCTATAAAATGAAATTAGGATTTATTGGATTAGGAATAATGGGAAAACCAATGGCAAAAAACTTATTGAAAGATGGATGTAATCTCTTGGTGTATGACATTAATAAATCAGCTGTAGATGAAGTTATATCATGTGGAGCAAAATATGCAAGTATTTTAGAAATGGGTAAAGAGTGTGATATTGTATTTACAATCCTTCCAAATGGAACTATTGTGCAGGATGTATTATTTGGAGCTGATGGATTGACAAAAACTTTAAAAGAGGGAAGTATAGTAGTCGATATGAGTTCGGTTACTCCTACAGAATCTGTGTTGTGTGCAAATAAATTAAGAGAAATGAACTTAGAGTTTATAGATTCACCAGTAAGTGGAGGAGAACCAAAAGCAATTGATGGTACACTTGCTTTTATGGCTGGTGGTAAAGAAGAAATCTATAAAAAAGTAGAGCCATTCTTTAATATAATGGGAAGCTCATCTATCTTAATTGGAGATAATGGAAGTGGAAGTGTTACAAAACTTACAAACCAAGTAATCGTTAATTTGACAATAGCAGCAGTATCTGAGGCATTTGTACTTGCAGCAAAAGCAGGTGCAGACCCAGAAAAAGTATATAAGGCAATAAGAGGAGGTCTAGCTGGTAGTACAATATTGGATGCAAAGATACCAATGATTATGAATCGTGATTTTAAACCAGGTGGGAAAATATCTATTAATTTAAAAGATATTAAAAATGTAATGCAGACAGCTCATAATTTGGATGTGCCACTACCTATGACAAGCCAATTATTAGAAATTATGCAAACATTAAAAGTACATGGGCATTTAGAAGATGACCATGGTGGAATAGCACAGTATTTTGAAAAATTGGCAGGTGTTGAAATAAAAAAACACGATAATTAATTTTAAATATGCCAATATGATAGTAAGTACATATTATTAAGATTAGATTATATAAATACAGAAAAGTTAAGTTATCATAGTAAAAGAAAAATAAGATTGATAAATAATAAAGTAGAGTGATAAAGGAGTAAAAATTATGATTACAGGATATGGACTTTTGATAGCATTTGTTATATCTATAGGAATTTTACTTGTATCGATTATTAAATTTAAAGTAAACTCATTTTTGGCATTACTTATAACATCTATAATTACAGGCTTTATGGTTAGAATGCCTATAAATGAAATCTCAACTACGATATCGACTGGATTTGGAAATACATTAGGGAGTATAGGTATTGTAATTGGACTTGGAATAATATTTGGAAATATTCTTTCAGAATCAAGAGCAACAGAATCTATTGCAAAGGGGTTGCTAGCTAAAACTGGAGAAAAAAATAGTGCTTTAGCAGTAACTACAGCAGGTTTTTTAATTTCAATTCCAGTTTTTATGGATGCAGCTTTCGTTATAATGATGCCTATAATTAAGTATGTTTCAAGAGTAACCAAGAAATCTCTAATGGTTTTTGTATGTGCATTAGGAGTTGGAACTATAGTAGGGCATGCACTTGTAATACCTACACCAGGACCTTTGGCAGTTGCAGCAAATGTAAATGCAAATGTAGGTAGTTTTATACTTTATTCTATAATTGTTGCTTTTCCAGCAGCTCTTGTAGGTGGATGGATTTATGGAAAACGTTTTGAAAAATATCCAGCTTATGCTATTGATGAGAATGATAGAGAAAAAAATTTAGAAAAGGAAAGAGATAGCATAAAACTTGAATATGATAATTCTTCTAAAGTACCAGGTTTTGGAATTTCTATGTTCTCTTTATTATTTCCAATACTTCTTATACTTATATCAAATGTATTTAGTATGTTTTTAGAAAAAGGTTCTACAATGAGTGGAATACTTGCATTTATAGGAGATAAAAACATAGCAATACTTCTTGGAATATTGGTGGCAATAGGATTTTTAAAGAAATACATAAATAAACCTATGGGAGATGTAGTTATTGAGGCTGCTGATTCAGCAGGTTTAATACTCTTAATAACAGGTTCAGGTGGAGCATTTGGTAGTGTTATAAATGCAAGTGGTATAGGTAATTTCTTAGTTGATACTATGTCTGGTCTTAGTATATCAGTTGTAGTGCTTGGATTCCTATTAAGTGCATTACTTAGAATCTCTCAGGGTTCTGCAACTGTTGCTTTAGTAACTACATCATCAATTTTAGGGCCTACAATTTTAGCAACTGGGATGTCACCAGTTTTAGTAGGGCTTGCTATATGTGCTGGAGGCGTTGGTTTCTCTCTTCCAAATGATTCTGGATTTTGGGTACTTTCAAGATTTAGTGGATTATCAGTTAAAGATACTTTAAATTCTTGGACAATTGGAGGAACTATTGCTGGTATTATGGCATTTATAATGGTTTTATTACTTAGTGTTATAAATGGAATTATACCACTTCCAGGTATATAAATAACAAACTATTGAGTTATATTATATAAATTACATTTAGACTATACAAATTACATAAAGGGGCGTTTTAAATGAGAGAAGTAAAACCAATTAGCATAGATATACTTAATACTTTTAAACAAGTAGATGAGGATAGATTAAATGAACTTCTTGCAGATGAGCTTAAACATTTAGGTAGAAAAATTGTCGTATTAGATGATGACCCAACAGGTGTACAAACAGTTCATGATATTTCTGTTTATACTGATTGGGATAAGGATAGTATGGAACAAGGTTTTAATGAGAAAAATAGTATGTTTTTTATACTTACTAATTCAAGGGGATTTACTGTTGCTCAAACTACAAAAGCACATAAAGAAATTTCAAAAAATATTGTGGATGTATCTAAGAAAGTTAATAAGGATTTTATAATCATAAGTCGTAGTGATTCCACTATGAGAGGTCATTATCCTCTTGAAACTGACTTATTAAAAAATGAAGTAGAGAGATTATCAGGGAAGTTATTTGATGGGGAAATAATAATGCCATTTTTCAAAGAAGGTGGCAGGTTTACTATAGATAATGTTCATTATGTCAAAGAAGGAAAAATACTTGTACCAGCAGGAATGACTGAATTTGCAAAGGATAAATCTTTTGGATACAAATCGTCCGATATAGGTGAGTGGTGTGAAGAAAAGACAAATGGAAAGTATAAATCTAGTGATATGATATATATTTCTTCTGAAGAACTTAGAGAGCTAAAGATTGAAACTATAACAGAAAAACTTAAAATGGCTGAAAGGTTCAATAAAATTATTGTAAATGCAACCGACTATGTAGATGTAAAGGTATTTACAATTGCGTTTATACGAGCAGTAAATAGTGGTAAGGAATTTATGTTTAGAACTGCTGCGGCTATAACAAAGGTACTTGGAGGAGTGAGTGATAAGGAAGTGCTTACTAAGGATGAGTTAGTATCAAAAGATAATAACAATGGGGGAATTATACTTGTTGGCTCACATGTGAATAAGACTACTCAACAGTTAGAAGAACTTAAAAATTGTAAATATCCAATAGAATTTGTAGAATTTAATCAACACTTAGTTCTTCAAGAAAATGGTTTGAAAAATGAGGTAAAAAAAGTTATAAAACTTGTAGAGGAAAAAATAAGTAGTGGCAAAACTGTTGCTGTTTATACTAGACGAGAGCGTTTTGATTTAGATACTAACGATAAGGATAAACAACTTATGATTTCTATAGAAATATCAGATGCTGTTACTAGTATAATTGGTATGCTTAATGTAAGACCAAATTTTATTATAGCTAAGGGTGGAATTACTTCTAGTGATGTTGGTACTAAAGCACTAAGAGTAAAAAAAGCTACAGTAATGGGACAAATAAAACCTGGTATACCAGTATGGATGACAGGAAAAGAAAGCAAATTTCCTAATATGCCATATATAATTTTCCCTGGAAATGTGGGAGAGATTAGCACACTTAGAGAATCAGTTGAGATATTGATGGGGTAGTATATTAGTGTATTGAAGTTTAAACACTTAAATTTACTGAGTTAAAAGTAAAATAAACTAAAATTATAAATTAAGATTAAAAATAATAGTATATTAATTAAGGTTTAGAGCATTTTACAAAAAATATTGGGGCTGTAAGTAGATTTGTGTAAAAACAAATTTACCTATAGTCTTTTTGGTATACAAAATTGGTAAATTTGGAATAATATTCATATAAAAAATTTTGGAGGTTTTGAAAATGAAAGATATAATTGT